>CBDURI010000144.1:0-7084 GCA_965369435.1 uncultured bacterium | reverse complement strand
AGACGCCCCATCCCGCAAAGGCGGCGAACACGCCGGCCACCCCCCCAACGAACGCCCCGAAGATCGAACGAACGGCGAGCAAGCGAAACTCCAGTCGCCGCTGCAACAAACCCACGGGCACCGCAACCAGCGCGCGAAGCGGAAGGATCGCGGACAACCAACGCACGACCGGCACCAGGTCAGGCGCATGGTAGAGCTTCGCGACCCATCCCGCGGACGCACAAAGTACCGCTCCCATGAACGCACTCAGGACGATGTTGGTCCAAAACGCCGTGCTCTCGTGCGCGGGCTCGAGATCCTCGCGCTGCGTGATCGCGGTGGAAAATCCCTGCTGCACCAACACTTCCAGCAGCGCGATGAACACCCCCGCCATCGCGACGAGCCCAAAGTCGGCTGGCGTCAGTAGCCGAGCCAGGATGACGAACACCGCGAGCGAAAGGCCCCGACCGCCGAGCGACTGCATGACCGTCCAGAAGACTCCCTTTACCGCCCGGCGCTCGAGATCGCTCACGAGAGCTCCCGCGTCGCGCGCTCGAAACGGGCTCGACGCGCTCTAAACGCGACGTCCAGGAGTGGCCGGTCCCGGCGCCAACGGTCGCGCTCATCCTCGGAGGTGCTCTCCCAAACAGCGGCGAGCTCGTCTCCCTCGGCCAACTCGACGACTCGCTGGTACACGCCCTGGAGCACGACGTGGGTTCGGGGATCGAGCGGCGGCACGCCGCGAAGCCAGTCGAGGGCAACCAATGCAGCGCCGAAGTCAGCCAAGAGTTGCACTGGCCCGTTCGCACGGCGCGTGGCCCCGATGAGATACCCGAGGGCTGCACCGAGTACGTGGATGTCCTCGACCGTACGAAAAGGCTTCACGTATTCAGTGAAACCGTCACCAGGCAATCGCTCTCCTGCTCGCACTTGCACATGGCAAAGCTCGAGACGCGCATGTGGAATCTCGGGAGCGAAAGGCGTTGGGGGGTGCGCCTCGAGCGTGACACCCGCGCGGTCAGCGGGAATCCGGACGAGGGCCAAATCGGGCCGGCCGTCAGGCTTTTCACCGACCTTGGCAGCGACGAGCAGGTCCTTGGCCAAGGTGCCGAAGGTGACGAAGGTCTTGGTTCCGTTGAGCTCGTCTCGCCCCCCCACCCGCTCGAGCGTCGTCTTCATCGCGCGTGGATGCGTTCCTTCGTCCTCCGTGACGCACAGCGCGCACGGCAGCTGGGTTTCGGGAGACAGTTGCTGCAGGGCGGCCGGGTACCCCGCCGCGAACGCGAGCCCTAGGCGATCGACGCGCGAGGCGGTAAGCACGGCCGCAGCAAAAGGCGCCGCCCCCGCGTCGCGAGCGGCTTGGTACGCACTCCAAACCCACCCTAGCTCCCGTTCCGGCTCCGCTTCAGCGCCCGCCCCGAGAACATCGAGCAATTCCGGCCCGGTCTCTCCCACGGCGGGAAGGTAGCACCCAGGCATTTCGTCAGCGACATCTCGTTGACGAGAGCCGGAAAGACCGCGATAACTCCCCCCTCTCGACCGGCACGGAGCGGGCTCTATGTAGTCGAGACGAAGCAACCCATCGGAGGAAGAACAAGCCATGTCAGAGCTCAACGGCAGCAAGACCCACGAAAATCTCAAGGCCGCATTTGCGGGCGAGTCCCAGGCGAACCGGCGCTACCTTTACTTCGCGAAGGTCGCCGACGTCGAAGGGTACCCTCAGGTTGCGGGTAATTTCCGCGACACGGCCGAGGGGGAAACCGGCCATGCGCACGGACACCTCGACTACCTCAAGAAAGTTGGCGACCCAGCCACGGGCCTGCCCATCGGAGACACCTCCCTCAACCTCGCGGCTGCAGTTGCTGGCGAGACCTACGAGTACACCGACATGTACCCAGGCTTCGCGAAGACCGCGCGTGAAGAGGGCCACGACGAGATCGCCGACTGGTTCGAAACCTTGGCCAAAGCCGAGAAGTCCCATGCGGGACGCTTCCAGCTACTTCTCGACGACCTCTCCTGATTTGGACAGGCCGATTTCGTACCAACCCACAGACGGGCTGAGTTACGACCCTAGCGAAGCGAAGTACTGGGACGAAGACGCGCTCGGCAAAGAAATCGAGCGCGTCTTCGAGGTCTGCCATGGCTGCCGCATGTGCTTCAAATACTGCGACTCGTTTCCGACTCTGTTCTCCGCAATCGACGACGAACACGACGGTGAGGTCCGCAAGCTGACGCCGCTCGATACGGAGCGCGTCATGGACGCGTGCTTTCAATGCAAGCTCTGCGAAGTGCAGTGCCCGTACACGCCGCGGGACGGGCATGAGTTTCAAGTCGACTTTCCCAAGCTCGTGCACCGCTACGACGCGATTCGATACCGCAAGCACGAACAACCCCACAAGCTACGGCTCAAGGTACTCGAAGACCCTGACCGCGCGAGTGCGATGGCGCGCGCGAGCTTTGGCCTCGCCAACGCGATGAACCGTGTGGGCATCCACCGGTGGTTCATGGAGAAGCTCGTCGGGATCGATCGGCGGAAGTTGCTCCCGGACTTCGCGCAGACGACGTTCGAGTCGTGGGCGCAGGGCGAGGGGTTGATGGACAAGGGCGTCGGCGGCGAAGCGGTCATTTTCCAAACCTGCTACGTCCAGGGCAACGAGCCGCAGATCGGCATGGATACGGTCGAGGTGCTCGAGAAGAACGGTGTGGACGTTCGATGCGAGAAGGGGCTCGAGTGCTGCGGGATGCCCGCCTGGGAGGGCGGCAATCTCGACCTGCTGCGCAAAAAAGCCCACGCGAACCTAGACCGCTTGATGCCGCACGTAGAGGCCGGAGCGAAGGTGATCGCCCTCAACCCGACGTGCTCGATGATGCTCCGCCGCGAGTACGCAGAGCTGCTCGACGGAGAAGACCGGGAGCGCGCCCGGGCGCTCGCCGAGGCGGTGAGGGACCCGAGCGAATTTCTGTGGTCGTTGCGTAAGGAGCCGCGTTTCAACACGGACTTCCAGAGCTCTCCCGGGACGCCTGTCGCGTATCATGCACCGTGTCACCTCCGCACTCAGGGGGTCGGCTTCAAAGGGCGTGACCTCATCCGAAAGATTCCAGGCGTCACGCCGACGACGGTCATGGAGTGCTGTGGTCACGATGGCACGCACGCGATGACCGTCGAAGGATTCGAGTATTCGATTCGCGTCGGGCAGAAGGCATTCGACGGCATGGCGGAAGCGGGCGCGGAGATCTGGGCGACCGACTGCCCACTCGCCGCAATCCAGTTCCAACAGCACGCGGGCGTCAAACCCCTGCATCCCATGTCGATTCTGGCGCGAGCGTATCGTAAAGATGGATTCGACACACCGCAAGGAGGCCCAGAATGAATCGCGTCGAACGCTCTGAGGTACTGGACTACGTCACCTATGCCGAGCAACGCGAAACCATCCGGGGCGCGGCGCTTCGGGCGAAGTCCGTGCGGCGTGTTCTCGTGGGTGAGCACTTCACGTTTCTCTTCGAGAACCACGAGACGGTGCTCTACCAGATTCAAGAAATGATGCGCATCGAGCACATCGTCAAAGAAGACGACATCCAGCACGAGCTCGATACCTACAACGAGCTCATTCATCCGGTCGGTACGCTCGGGTGCACGCTACTGGTCGGGATCGACGACGAGGCGCTGCGGGACGAGAAGCTCCAGCAATGGATGGGACTCAACGATCACATCTACGCGAAGCTCCCGGACGGGCGCCTGGTACGGCCGACCTGGGACCCGCGCCAGGTGGGCGACACGCGGCTCTCGTCGGTGCAGTACCTGTCGTTCGTACTGGGACCCGTGGCGCCGGTCGCCATCGGCATCGAAATGCCTGGGATCGAGGCTGAAACAGAGCTTTCGAAGGCCCAAAGAGAAGCGCTGCAGGCCGACCTCGGCTCGAACTAGCCCGCCGTGACGGAATGAGGAAACGGGCCCCGGGGTAGTTGTCGGAGGGGCCAAGCGGTCTTAAGCTCGGTGCTTAGGAGTATTTGAATGCTGCGAATTCTGCTGTTTTTGGCCACAAACCTCGCCGTCCTATTCATGGCGGGCATCGCGATGGCGGCGCTCACCGCGTTTGGGGTGATTCCTCCGGACGCGCCCTACGTCACCATGCTCATTTGGGCTGCGCTATTCGGGTTCGGCGGCTCGATCTTCTCTTTGGCGATCTCCAAGTGGGTCGCGAAGAAGTCCACGCGGGCGCACGTCATCGAAAGCCCTTCGAACGCCACCGAGCAGTGGCTCATCACCACGGTCACGCGTCAGGCGGAGCAGGCTGGGATCGGGATGCCCGAGGTCGCGGTCTTCGACTCGCCGGACCCGAACGCATTCGCGACTGGGATGTTCCGCAACAGCGCGCTCGTGGCGGTGAGCACCGGGCTCCTGCGCCTGATGAACAAGCAGGAGGTCGAAGCCGTCCTGGCTCACGAGATCTCACACGTGGCAAACGGCGACATGGTGACACTCACGCTCATCCAAGGCGTGCTCAACACCTTCGTGATCTTCGTTGCCCACATCATCTCGAGCCAGTTCCAGAGGGGCCGATTCATGATCTACATAGCACTGCAAATGGCATTCGGCGTCCTTGCCAGCATGATCGTGGCCTGGTTCTCGAGGCGCCGGGAATTCCGCGCGGACGCCGGCGGCGCCGACCTCGAAAGCTCGGGAGCCATGGCTGCCGCGCTCAACCGCCTCCGGGCGATGCAGGACGCGCCATCGCAGCTTCCGAAGGAGCTGAACGCCTTCGGCATCCGCGGCGGGGGGATGCGCAAACTGATGGCGACCCATCCTCCGCTCGAGGAGCGGATCGCCCGCCTGCAGGCCCGCTAGCCTGCGCACGACACCACCGGTTCTTGCCATGACGGCCGACGTTCGGTAGGACGCATGTCATGGGGAGGCGGGGTCTACTCTGCTTGATGGCGATGGTCGGTGTCTCGCTCGCTGGGTGCGAGGAGGCCGAGTCTCGCCAGGAGCGAATCGAGGTGGCCTCGGCACATCGGTCGTGTGAAGCGGACGATGCCTGTGGGGTCGTCGAGACAAGCTGCCAATCTCGAGGATGCGAGTGCGGCGTCGCGGTCAACGAGGCGCACCTGCTCGACTACCAAAAACAGCTCGCCGAATGCCGAGGGCAGAACGAGCTCGCGACCTGTGACTTCCAATGCGAGACCCGGTTCGGAAAGTGCTTCAAGGGTGCATGCGTCCTAACCGACGAACCACCCGAGCTCTTTCGCCGGGGCCGAAGCATACAGGCGCTCTGCGAGAGCTCACGAGGCAACTATCGAGGATGCCCCGATTGCCCACCCAACCAGCGCTGCGGGTCGTGCTTGCCCTGCGAGTGTCCGTCCAGTCATCGGTGGACCAACCAAGGCTGCCGGCGCGTCATCAAGACCGAGGCGCGCGACATTCAAATCGAGACGCGTCCCTCGATGGTTACCAGCTCCGACAAGGTCAAGACGCGGGTGCACAACAACTCGAAACGACCGATTTGGTTGAAGACGCTCTGTGGCACGCCGTTCTTCCGAGCGCGCAAAAAGGAAGACGCCTGGGAAAAGGCGTACGAGCCGTTTCATGCGGTCAAATGCCGGGTCGGGGCCGTGGAGATCGCTCCTCGGGCGAGCCGCCCGTTCGTCGTCGCCAACCTGAAGGCCTTCAGGGAGCTATCCGGGGAGCTTCCCACCCCGGGAACCTACCGCTTCGAGGTAACTTTCACCGACGGGAACAAGAGCTTTCGCCACCACGCGATCGTGTACTCGGGGGAGTTCGACCTGGTCGCGAAGTTCTCCAGGCGCTAGACCGGTCTAGGCCGGTTCGTCTTCGACCTCGAGAAAACAGACGCTGAACCAGTCGTTTTCGTCACTCCAATGTCGAGTGAGTCGAAATCCTGCGGTCCGAGCCATGTCTTCGAACTGCTGCAAGTCGTACTTGTGAGAATGTTCGGTGAGGATGTGCTCACCGGCCGACAGCGTGACCTCGGCATCTCCGATCCGGATGGATTGGTCGATCTCGCTCACCAGCCGCATCTCGATTCTGCCTTCGCTCTCGACGTACGGCGCGTGATGACGGAATGTGCTCAGGTCGAAGTTGGCGCCACTTTGGTTGAGCCGGCGCAAGATGTTCAAGTTGAACGCCGCGGTGACGCCGAGCGGGTCGTTGTACGCGCCCTCGACGACTTTCGGGTCCTTCTTGCGGTCGATGCCGACGAGCAGGCCGCCACCCTGCCCCACGAGCTCGGCGACGCGCTCGAGGAAGGACACCGCTGCATCGTGAGTGAAGTTCCCGATCGTGCTGCCAGGAAAGAACGCGACGGTGCGAGAGCTCGGACGGTGCGGGCGCGGCAACCGGAGCGGCTGAGTGTAGTCCGCACACACGGCAATCACTTCCATGTCGCCATATCGGTCCGCCAACTGATAGGCAGATGCCTCGAGTGCGGCCCTGCTGATGTCGATGAGAACGCAACCACTCGGGTCGATCAACGCATCGAGGAGCTTTTGGGTCTTGAGCCCGACGCCTGAACCGAACTCGACAAGAGTGGCGTGTGGGCCAATCGCTTCGGCCATCTCGTGAACGGTCCGGCTCATGATTCCGAGCTCGGTGCGCGTCGGATAGTACTCGGGAAGCTCAGTGATCGCCTCGAAGAGCCGCGCGCCCAACGCATCGTAGAAATACTTGCACGGAAGCTCCTTCTTGGAACGACCGAGCCCCTCGACCGCCTCCGCCCGGAGATCACCCATGTCCGGGTGAAGGTCTACGATTCGAACGCGCTCCGGAGCGCTCGATGGATCAAAGGCAATCATCGACTCAACCGCCATCCCTCGCCAACCGGATGCCGCTGAACTGCCAACGAGCTTCCGGTGGGAAAAAATTTCGATAGGTTTTGCGCGCGTGGCCTGCGGGGGTCGCGCAACTGCTGCCTCGCAATACGTATTGGTTGCACATGAATTTGCCGTTGTACTCTCCGAGCGCACCGTCCCCGGGCCGGTAGCCCGGGTAGGCCGAATAACTGGAGCTCGTCCACTGCCACGCTGCGCCGTATGGGCTTGGAACGACGGGATGCATCGATGCCGTGCGTCCGCACAGGGGCGCGGGCTC
>CBDURI010000143.1:0-7110 GCA_965369435.1 uncultured bacterium | reverse complement strand
CGGTCATCGGCGCTCAGCTTGGCTACCTCGTCCCGGGCCGTGGCCGCTTCGCCCGCGTGCATTGCAATCGCAGCTTCGATCGTGCTCGCGCGGCCGTCGTGCAGGTAGGGCGCGGTTCGACCGAGGCCCCATAGGGGCGGAGTGCGGAAGTCGTGAATCCCCGCGTCTCCTTCTTCGATGCCGAGGACGTTGGGCTCCGCGACATCGTGAAGCAGCAAGTCCGTGTACGCATGAACGTCGTCCCCGTCGCCCGTCTGCAGAACCGGAACGTGGCAGCTCCCGCATCCGACCCGGTTGAAGACTTCCTCGCCACTGTCTTCGAGCATCGCGTCTACGCGGCTTCTCGGCGGCGGCGCGAGGAGCGCGATGAACCCTGTGATGCTGTCGATGGTAGTCTCGTCGGCTTCGGGGTCCGCCGCATCGTCATCGTCCTCGGCGCTGCCGAACGACAGGCCCGGTTCGCTCCGCACCGTCAACCCCAGCTCGCCGCTGAGGGCGTCCCGTACGAAGTCGCGGATCGACGGCACGTTGGCCTTCCAGCCGAATCGACCGAGGCGCCCGTCTTCGAGCACGTGCGCGCGTCCGGCAATGCCGTCGTCGTCGTCGTCGCTTGGATCGGCGAGCGCTTCAATCGCTTCACGCGGAATCCGTTCGAGTAGACCTAAGCCAAGCGCTGAGGGAGTTTGTCGCGGCTCGAAGAAGTTGGCGTCTGGAGCCGCCTCGGGCCGAGTGCCGGTGACGGCGTGACGGGGAAGCGCCGTCCCATCGCCGGGCGCGGTGAACGTGAATCCGGTGAAGATCCCTTGCCGCATGGCATCGACGCCCGACGGCCCCGCGCCGCCGATGACTGGGTCGAAATGACACGAGCGGCACGCGTCGCCGTTGAAGAGTGGACCGACGCCTTCTGCAAATCGAAAGTCACGGTCGAAGAGGATGCGGCCTTGCTCGAACAGGGCCAGGTCCGCTGTATCCAACCCAGCAACAGGCCCGCCATACTCGCCCGTCGCCGGAATATCGGCGTGGGGGGGTAGCATCCCTTCGGTCGATTGGGCGTAGCCCCCAAGCGACTCCAAGAACGCGATCAAATCCTCCCGATCGCTCGGCGCGAGGGCCACGTACGCATCTCGAATCGAGGCCGCCTCCCCACCGTGCCATCGGATCGCTTCATCGATCGTGGGCGAGCGCCCGTCGTGCAGGTAGGGGCTCGCGGCGGCGATGCCCCACAGTGGCTGCGTGCGGAACTCGTGGCCGGTCGCATCCTGCATGGGGAACCCGTCGGCCAGTTCGTCCCCCATGTCATGGAGCAGCAGATCGGTGTACGCAGGGATGGCTCCGCGCGGGCCACGCAACGAGGACAGATGGCACTTTCCGCACTCGATCTCGTTGAAGACCTCCTCCCCGTGATCGGTCTGCGCCGTCGGCTCATCAGGCGCGGGCGCGGCCAAGAGCAGGGCAAAGCACACCAAGTCGAACAGATCGGACTCCGAGAGCTCTGGGTCAGGCGCTTCGTCGAGGTCAAGCGTAGGCTCGTCTGGAATCACCGCCTGAGCCGCCACGATGGCCCCCACTCCGCCGTTCCCGCCGAGCGCGATCGACGCCGGCGCGCCTTTCAGTGTCGGCAGCTCCGCTCGTCGTGCCGCCGATAGCGGGTCCGATGTGATCCCCATGTGATTGAAGATCGGGCCGCGAACGAAAAGCTCTATCCTCGAGGTCTGTGCCTTCCGCCCGAAGCGTCCCACGAACGTGCCATCGTAATTCACCCGGCCGCTAATTCCGTCCCGGTCGGCATCGTCCGGGTCGGCGTGGCTGACGATCTCGGTGTCGGGAATCTCGGCGAGCAAGCCCGCGCCGAAAAAGGGAATCGGATTCCTCGTCGCGCTGAGGTTTGTGAGCTGATCGGAAAATGCTCGCCCCGAGTCGAGTGAGAACTGTCGCTGCACACCGTTCTTGCCGCGCGGCACGACCGTACCGAAAGCGAGCTCGTCACCGACCAGTAAGAAGTCTCGATAGTGACTCGCGCCTCCACCCAAGGCGGGCTTCTCGTGACAGCCCGCGCAGAAGGTGAGGTTGAACTCCGGGCCGAGGCCGTCCTCCGGTGTAAATCGGCGCAGCGCCACGTCTCGACCACGCTCGAACGCCGCGACCTGTTCGGGCGTGGCCGATGGCAGAGGTGAGCCGAGCGTGCCGAAGATGCCGTCCGCGACCTGCACCGTGCTGTCGGAGGTGCAACCAAGCATCGAAGGGCCCCCCATGCAGAGCATGAGCACCACGGCGGAGGCCTTCTTTTTGAGCACTGAATCAAGCAAGACTAGTGGGCCGAATATAGCCCACAGTGCTCGCCTGACAATGTACGCGCGAAGCGCTCGCGTTAACCGCGGTCGTCGAAGTCGATCGCGACGGTTGGATCGGTGACGTTGGGCGACAGGGGCTTCTTCGCGCTCTCGATGTCGCCCCCCCACCTGTTCCACCATGCTTCGGCATTCGCGCGCGTCCATCGCGCAACCTCCAGCTGGTCGAGTGCGTCGGCAAACTCCTGGCACGACGCGGGTCTGTCGGACTGAGACTTCTGCAGGCAGGAAAGAATGAGCTTGTCGAGCTCCGCCGGCACGTTTTGCGAGCACACCTCTGCAAGCGGGAGGGGCTCGGTATGCAAGTGGTGCAGGCAGATCTCCATGATCGTCTTCCCTTCGAAGACGTGGCGTCCCGCCAGCAGGTAATAGCCGACCGCTCCGAGGGCATAGAGATCGGTCCGCGCGTCGATCCCCTGAGGGTCTTGGATCGCCTCGGGGCTCAAGTAATGCGGCGTTCCCTTGATCGACATCGTGTTGGTCTGGTCGAGGTCGTCGACCTTCCCGAGGTTTTTCACGAGACCGAAGTCCAGCACCTTCGTGACGTCGGGCACGCCCCCCTGGCGCGCTAGCATGATGTTGCTTGGCTTGATGTCCCGGTGAATCAACCCGATGTCGTGCGCCTCGTTGAGCGCAAGTGCCGCGTGCCGGAGGATGCGAACGACCCGCTCGACCGATTGAGGGCCGCCTGCCTCGACCACCTGCGTAAGTGTCGCCCCGCTGAGCAGTTCCATCGCATAGTAGAAGAGACCGTCCGGCGTCCGCCCGTAGTCATAGATCGTGACGGTATTGGGGTGGGTGAGCTTTGCCGTCAGTTGCACTTCTCGCCGGAAACGATCCAGAGCATCCTGATCGGCGACCTCCGGACGGAGGAGCTTGATCGCGGTTGGGCGCTTGAGCATGCCGTGCTTGGCCTCGTACACGACGCCCATCGCTCCTTCGCCGAGCTTCCGCTCCAGAGTGTACTGCCCGAGTTTCTGAACGTCGCTGACCTCTTTGCGCAAGCGGTGAATCACGCGAGATGCCAGGGCGGCGAGACCGATGGTGAGCGTCCACCACATCGTCGTGATGATCGCCTGCGAGGCCGCGACGCGACTGTGGGATGTGGCCTCGTAGCCGAAGTCGCGCCAAATCTCGAGGTCTACGCTCAGATAGTGCCAATACATGGCCGCCACGAGCGGGATTCCAATGAGGATGCCGAGGATCGTCGTTCGCCGGGCCGAGCTCGGCACGAAGACGCTTCGGGCAAAGATCATCAATGCCAAGATGAATGCGGTGATCGTGTCTGCGCCCACCTCGGGCCGGATGTCGAGCCCCATCCCGATATATCCGACGCTCGCAAGAAACATCCCCGTGTTCTCGACCGCGTGAATTGCATTCACCGACAGGTCGCCGCGCCGGCAAATCAGCCAAACGCCGATCAGGGGCACGATCGCGGCCGCGTGTAGCAGAAATCCAGGGTCGACGAGCATTTCCCCGAGAAACCCAAACAGCACGCCCATGATCACCCGGAAGAGCAGGGCGGTGCCTCCGAGCATTGCGCCGATGATCCCGAACACGGCGACGCGCCGCTGAAGGAACGCGCGCGCCTCGGGATCCGCGAAGTAGTTGCTGCTGCTCATGTCTGCAAGCCCATGATGACTAACTTCGTAGGTTGTAGCCACTGCGGAGCAGCGCGCTCGCCGCTCCGAGGAGGACGAAGAATGATAGGAGAACGACCCCCGCGCTCGTGACGGGAGGCACGTCGGACACCCCAAGGAAGCCGTACCGAAGCCCGTTGATCATGTAGAGGAGTGGGTTGAAGCGGCTTACGGTCTGCCACGGCTCCGGGAGGAGATCGATCGAGTAGAAGACGCCGCCGAGGAAGGCCAGCGGGAGCAAGATGAAGTTCGGGAAGATCGCGAGGTGATCGAACTTCTCGGCCCAAAGCGCCGCGATGATTCCCAACAGAGCGAGCGTTGCGGTCACGAAGACAGTGAAGAAAACCGTCCAGCCGATGTGGTGCAGTGGAAACCAAGTAAACGACAGCGCCACGAGATACACGAGTGAGCCGACGATCACGGCCCGGATCATCGCAGCCCCGACGTACGCCAGAAGCATCTCGAACGCCCCTATGGGCGCCACCAAGATGTCGATGATCGTTCCGTTGATCTTCGACTGGAACAGGCTCGAGGAGGTATTCATGAAGGAGTCGCGCACCATCGTCATCATCACCAGGCCCGGGACCACGAACTGAATGTAGGGTACGCCCGAGATCTCGCGCAATCGGGAGCCAAGCGCTACCCCGAAAACCAAGATATAGAGACTCGTCGTGACCAGTGGGCTCAGCACCGTCTGCAACCATACTTTGCTGAACCGGCGAATCTCTTTGATGAAAAGCGTCTTGAGGGCGATCGTGTTCACGCGTCGGGCCTCCCGTCCGCCTTGCGGATGAGCTCGAGGTAGATGTCTTCGAGCGAGCGCCCATCGTGCCGTCCCATCAGGCTGCTCCGGCTTTCGACCAGAAGGAGCTCCCCCTTGTGCAGGATGCCAATGCGGTCTGCGAGCCGTTCCGCCTCTTCGATGTAGTGGGTGGTCAGCACGATCGTGGTCCCTGCCGCGCGTAGTCCTTCGACCTCTTGCCAGAGCTCGCGACGCAGCTCGACGTCCACGCCGGCGGTAGGCTCGTCGAGAAACAGCAGCCGAGGCTCGTGGACGAGTGACTTGGCCACCAAAAGTCGCCGCTTCATGCCGCCAGACAGCGTGCGCGTGTACGCATCGCGCTTGTCGTCGAGCGCAAACGTCTTGAGAAGGGTGTCGGCTCGCTCGCGACTCGGCTCGACGCCCATGAGCCCCATCTGAATCGTCAGGCTTTCGAGCGGCGTGAAGAAAGGGTCGTAGTTGATCTCCTGCGGAACCAGCCCCACCAAGCGGCGCGTCGTACGAAAGTCGCGGATCGTGTCGAAGCCGAGAACTTCGATGCTGCCGCTACTCTGCTTTGCGAGCCCCGTGATGCAGTGGATCAACGTGGATTTGCCGGCGCCGTTCGGGCCGAGCAACGCGAAGATCTCGCCCTCGTAGACCTCGAGCGATAGATCCTGGAGCGCCGTGAAGTTCCCGTAGCGCTTCGTGACATGGTGGCAGCGGAGCACCGGCGGTTTCATCGCGCCGGACTATAGCGACCTGAGCAGCGATGACCAGGCTATCCTGGCGTATGACGCAGATGGAACGACTTGGGCCGCGTCAGCTGCGCGTAACCGAGAGCCGAGAGGCTGCACCCGCGACCGGAGTCCTTGACGCCCACCCACGCAAGCTCCGGGTCGAGGTAGTCGCATCGGTTCATGAACCAGGTTCCGGTTTCCACACGCGTGCCGATCTGTTGCGCGTGCTCGAGGTCGTCGGTCCATACCGATGCGGTTAGCCCGTACATGCTGTCGTTCATCAGCGCGATGGCCTCGGCGTCATCTCGAACCTGCATGATGCCGACCGCGGGACCAAACGTTTCCTCGCTCATGATGCGCATCGAGTGATCGACGTCGACCAGAGCTTGCGGCGCCATGTACGGCAGACCGCGCTTGGCCTCTTTGAAATGGCCTGGATCGAGGAGCGGGCGGGCGCCTGCAGTGATGGCTTCGTCGATCTGTGCCTGGATGCCCTCGGCGTTGCGAACTCGAACCACTGGACCGAGGGTCGTCGACGAGTCGCGCGGGTCTCCGAGCAGGAGCTCGTTGGCTGTGGCGACGAAGGCTTCGAGGAACGGCTTGTACACGTCTTGATGGACGTAGATGCGTTCGATACCGCAACAGGACTGCCCCGCGTTGTAGAAAGAGCCTTCGACGAGGTTCGCGGCCGAGCGGGCGACATCGGCGTCGCTACAGACATACGCCGGGTCCTTGCCGCCCAGCTCCAATGCGGCGCCGATGAAACGCTTCGACGCCGCATGCTGGATTGCGTGGCCGCCGTCGACCGAGCCCGTGAACGCGACGAAAGCGACCCGCGGGTCGCCGATCACGTTCGCGACGCCTCCATGATCGAGATAGAGGACTTGGAGCACACCGGCGGGCAGCCCGGCTTCCCTCGCTGCCCGGCTGATCCGTTCGGCAACGAGTGGGGTTTGCTCCGAGTGCTTGAGCACCACCGTGTTACCGGCGACGAGCGCCGGCACCAAGGCGTTGACCGCCGTCAGCCACGGGTAGTTCCAAGGGGCCACCACGAAGACGACGCCGAGTGGTTCACGCCGGATGAACCGAGTGAAGCCGTCTCGCTCCTCCAACTCGATGTCGGCCAGTGCCTGAGGGGCTAGGTCGACCATCGTTCGTCCCCGCAGCAGCCAGCCGCCTATCTCTCCGCTGCCGTCGCGCACCGGGCGCCCCATCTGCATCGTGAGCTCTTGCGACACCGCATCGGTTTCGTGCACCGCCAGCTCCACGAAGCGGCGGACCATCGTGCACCGCTGTGCGAGGTCGGTCTGCCGCCATGTCTCAAAGGCCTCGTTGGCGGTGGAGAGCACGCGCTCGACCTCATCCGCTCCATCGAGAGCGCGTTCGAAAACGACGCTGCCGTCCACAGGCGAAATCGTTCGGAAGCTCTTACCCATGGCGGGTAGCGTTTCTCACCACCTGGGCGGCGTCAATCCGGGCTTGCATATCGGTCCCGCGCAAGGCACGACGTGCCGATGGCAATGCCTAAGCTAGATGGCAAGGTGCTCATTACCGGGGCGAGCGGCTTCATCGGAAGCCGGCTGCGCGACGAGCTGCTCGCGACAGGGTCCGATGTCGTTGCG
>CBDURI010000142.1:0-7160 GCA_965369435.1 uncultured bacterium | reverse complement strand
CGAGAGACGACTGCCTGGGCGCCAAGGTCGCAATGCGAATTTGATGCGTCTCTTCGGCAGCGGCCTGACTGGTGAACGAGTCGCCGCTGATGAGCAGACCAAGAACGAACAATAGGAAGATGTTGCGCATTGGGCATCTATATATGGATGGGCTGGCTACTTCAACACGGGAGTGGCCCCTTGGGGCGACAATGCCCCGCGGAGGGCTCGTGGCCGGGGCCGGCACATGAAAAACTGTCCCCCGAAGGTCGCCGTTACGGGACCGGCTCGGAGCTTTCCACCCGAGAACGCCCGGTTGCCTCACCATTCACGTGCCCACCTGGGCCCCCATACCGACGCTGGCACCGGCACTGACGCGGCCCGTCGGCCCTAGGGGGTGCAAGGGGGGCTAGACGGACACGCCGAAGTCTCGAAGCGCGTCATTGAGCGTGACCTTTTTGTCGGTGCTCGCCTTCCGCCGTCCGATGATCAGCGCAACGGGAACCTGATACTCGCCGGCCGGGAATTGCTTGGGGCGCGTGCCCGGAATGACCACCGAGCGAGGCGGGACATAGCCTTGCATTTCAATCGGCTCTTCCCCGCTAACGTCGATGATCTTGGTGCTAGAGGTGATCACCACGTTTGCGCCGAGCACGGCCTCTTCGCCGATGCGGGACCCTTCGACGACTATCGAGCGCGAGCCGAGGAAGGCCCCGTCCTCGATGATCACCGGCGTCGCGCCGGGCGGTTCGAGAACGCCGCCGAGGCCGACACCGCCCGAAAGATGAACGCCCTTGCCAACCTGCGCGCAGGAGCCGACCGTGGCCCACGTATCGACCATCGACCCAGCGCCGACGTACGCACCGATGTTCACGTAGCCAGGCATCAAGATCGCGCCGCGCTCCAAATGGGCGCCGTAGCGAACCGTCCCGGGCGGCACGACTCGCACGCCTTGCTCGTCGAGGTTCTTCTTGAGTGGGATCTTGTCGTGGTACTCGTAAGCGCCGACTACGACGCGCTCCATGCCGCGGATCCCGAAGTACAGGAGAATCGCCTGCTTGGTCCAAGCATGAACGGTCCACTCGCCATCGTCACCGCGGGTCGCAACGCGAACCTTGCCCTTGTCGAGGAGCTCGATGGTGTCTTCGACTGCCCTTCGGTACTTCGCGTCTTCTAGCTTCGAGCGGTCCTCGAAGGCCTGTTCGACGAGGGCGCGCAACTCGCTTTCGTTCGATTCGCCCATGACTTACTTGAGAAGGTACTCGGGGAAGAAGTAGCCAACCTCGATCTTGCCATTCTCGACGCTGTCCGAGCCGTGGCATGCGTTCTCGCCGATATCGGTGCCGTAGGCCTTCCGAATGGTGCCGTCGTCGGCTTCAGCGGGATTGGTCGCCCCCATGAGCGTTCGGTAGCGCTTCACGGCGTCGTCCGCCTCGAGCGCGGTCACGACTACGGGGCCGCGGGTCATGAACTCGACGAGCTCACCGAAGAACGGGCGCTCTTTATGCACTTCGTAGAAGCCTTCGGCCTGAGCGCGGCTGAGATGCAGCATGCGCGTCCCGAGAACCTTGAGGCCCGCGCCCTGGATCATGGCAAGGACGTTCCCGATGTTGTTCTGCTCGACGGCGTCGGGCTTGATGATGCTAAGCGTGCGTTCAACAGCCATGTGGCTCCTCTTTTCTGTGGTGTTTTCGGGCAAAACCCGGCGGTGCCAGAGGCACGTTACGGGGGAGTAGCGCGTTTTGATTGCCGGGCAATGTCCTGGGCGAAGGTCGCGATGTGCGCCGCGATGACCGCCGGATGCTCTTCTTGGAGGAAGTGGCGGGCGTCGACCATGTGCTCAGCGCGCAACGGAAACACCTGCTTGATGTAGTCGAGCTGCGCTTGTGGAATCGCGATCTCTTGCTCGCCCCAGATCAGCTGCATGGGCTTGTCGATCGCTAGGAGTCCGTCGCGCAGCCAATCTCTGTGTTGTTCGGTGAGATCGAAGCCGTCCATGATCTCGAGGAAGCTGCGGTGGCCGCCGTTGTTCTTGAGCAAGTAGAGGTAGCTCGCAACCACGTCTTCATCGATGGCCTCGGGGTTCTTGACCCCACTGTACCGGAACAGCTTCAGCATCGTGGGGATGTTCATCGTCGAGAAGGTCACGTGCCTCAGGACGGGAACCCGAAACGCCCGCATCGGGAATGGCGGTGTGAAGTGCGCGACATCCAACAGCGTATTCGTGACGGTGATCGAACGAACCTTCACCGGGTTCTGAATCGCCCACTCGGCGCCAATCGGCCCCGCAATGTCGTGCAAGACGAGATGTACCGGCGGAAGGGCCAGGGTGTCGACGACGCGGCCGACCCACTTCGCAAGCGCATGCCAGCCGTAGTCCATGCCCTTGGGCTTGTCGCTCAGACCCACCCCCGGGAAGTCGAAGCTGACCGCCCGAAGCCCTTGCCCTGCAAGCTCGGGAAGCATCTTCCGAAACAGGAACGAGCTGGACGGCACGCCGTGCAGCAACAGAACCGGCTCACCCTCGCCCTCTTCGCGGACGAAAATGTGCTGACCGTCCACGACGATGCGCTTGCCTGCCGCTTCGTGCTCCTCAACCAGCCTGGGCTTTCGCATAGGGGCTCCGCCTCGAATAGGTTGGCCGAAGCCTAAACCAGATGCGCGACTGCTGCAGCTTCCTCTTGAAGCTCCGCCGCGGTGGCATCCATCTTGGCACGGCTGAAATCATTGACTTCCAACCCCTGGACAATGGACCATTTCCCGCCGCTGCATGTGCACGGGAAGCCATACATGATGCCTTCGGGTACGCCGTAGCTGCCGTCCGACACAACCGCCATCGAGGCCCAGTCGCCATCCGGGGTGCCGAGATGCCAATCGCGGACGTGGTCGATCGCCGCATTGGCGGCCGAGGCGGCGCTCGAAAGCCCCCGCGCATCGATGATGGCCTTACCACGCTGCTGGACGGTCGGGATGAAGTCGTTCTCGACCCAGGCCTGATCGTTGACGAGAGCCGCGACGCTCTTGCCGTCAATCTCGGCGTTGAAGAGATCCGGATACTGGGTGGCCGAGTGGTTGCCCCAGATGGTGACCTTCTTCACGTCGGTGACCGCGCGGCCAGTCTTCGCCGCGACCTGAGACATCGCGCGATTCTGGTCGAGGCGCACCATGGCGGTGAAGCACGACGAATCGAGGCCCGGCGCATTCTTCATCGCGATGTAGCTGTTGGTGTTGGCAGGGTTGCCGACGACGAGCACTTTGACGTCGCGGCTCGCGACATCGCTCAACGCCTTGCCCTGCCCCGTGAAGATCGCGCCGTTGGCCTCGAGCAGGTCCTTGCGGAGCATTCCCTTGCCACGCGGGCGCGCGCCCACGAGCAGCGCGACGTCGGCATCTTTGAACCCCGTCGCTGGATCATCGCTGGCTTCCATCCCGGCGAGGAGCGGGAAGGCACAGTCTTCGAGCTCCATCATGACCCCGCTCACCGCTTTCATGGCTGGCGGAATATCGACTAGCTGGAGGATGACCGGTTGGTCGCTGCCGAGCATCTCGCCCGCAGCAATTCGGAAAAGAAGGCTGTAGCCAATCTGACCCGCGGCACCCGTGACCACGACACGCATCGGTTTCTTCGACATCGTTTCCTCCCGCCCCATTCTCGTTACTAGAGAAGGCTCTGCAGTGTGGTGCCCATGTCGGATGGCGTCGGCGCGACCTTCACGCCGGCATCCTCGAGGGCCTCAATCTTGGCATCCGCGGTACCCTTGCCGCCGCTGATGATGGCACCGGCATGACCCATGCGCTTGCCTGGAGGCGCGGTTCGCCCCGCGATGAAGCCGGCGACGGGCTTCTTGAAGTTCTCTTTGATCCAGGCTGCCGCCTGCTCCTCGGCGTTGCCACCGATTTCGCCGATCAGAATGACCCCGTCGGTGTCCGGATCGTCGTTGAACAGCTTCAAGACGTCGATGAAGTCGGTCCCGTTGATCGGGTCGCCGCCAATGCCGACCGCGGTGCTCTGACCGATGCCGAGCGCGGTCAGCTGACCGACCGCCTCGTAGGTCAGGGTGCCGCTCTTCGAGACGACGCCGATGCGCCCTGCTTTGTGAACATGACCGGGCATGATGCCGATTTTGCACTGGTCTGGGGTGATGACCCCCGGACAGTTCGGCCCGATGACCCTGGTCTTATCCTGCGAATCTAGAACTCGTCGAACTTTGATCATGTCCATCACGGGAATGCCCTCGGTGATGCAGACGACCAGCGGGACCTCCGCATCGACCGCCTCGAGGATCGCATCAGCCGCGAACGGCGGGGGCACGAAGATGCAGGACGCGTTGGCCCCGGTCTGCTTCACGACCTCGCGCATGGTGTCGTAAATCGGCACGTCCATCAACGACTGACCGCCCTTGCCGGGGGTGCATCCCGCCACGACCTTGGTGCCGTACCCGAGCATCTGCTCGGTGTGGAACTTGCCCACGCTGCCGGTCATGCCCTGAACGACGAGTCTGGTGTTCTTATCTACGAGAATCGACATCGCCCCTATCCCTTTGCCAATTCGACGATTTTCTGGGCGCCCTCGGCCATCGTGGCCACCGACGTGATGGCCAGCCCCGACTCATCGAGGATCTTGCGGCCCTCGTCGACCTTGGTGCCCTCGAGCCGAACCACGAGCGGTACTTCGAGGCCGAGCTCCTTGGTCGCCGCGACCACGCCGCTGGCAACGGTGTCGCAGCGCATGATGCCACCGAAGATGTTGACGAAGATGCCTTGGACAGCCTTCGATTGAAGGATGATCCCGAAGGCCTTGGTGACCGCTTCCTTGTCCGCGCCGCCACCGACGTCGAGGAAGTTCGCCGGCTCGCCGCCGTAGTACTTGATGGTGTCCATGGTGCTCATGGCGAGGCCGGCACCGTTGACGAGGCAGCCGATGTTCCCGTCGAGCTGGATGAACGAGAGGCCGGCTTCCTGGGCCTCGGTTTCGGCCGGCGCCTCCTCGGTGAGGTCGCGCACCGAATTCCAGAAGTCGCTATGGCGGAACTCGGCGTTCGAGTCGAAGGTCACTTTGGCGTCGAGCGCGATGACTTGCTCGTCCTCCGTGAGGATGAGCGGGTTGATCTCGGCGATCGAACAGTCTTCCTGCTCGAAGAGCCTCGCGAGGCCCGCCATGAGCTTGCCGAAGTTCTTCTGCTCTTGCTTGGACAGGCCGAGTGCGAATGCGAGCTGCCGAACCTGGTAGCCCTGCAGACCCACCGCAGGGTCGATGGCGATGGTCTGGATCTTTTCCGGGGTACTCGCTGCAACCTCTTCGATGTCCATGCCGCCTTCGGTCGATGCCATGATGGCGATTCGGCGGCTCTCACGGTCGACGACGAGGGCGAGGTAGAGCTCGCTCTTGATCGCGAGGCCTTGCTCCACGAGCAGGCGTTGTACGACCTTTCCCTCCGGACCGGTTTGATGCGTGACCAAAGTCTTGCCGAGGATGTCGGTGGCCGCTTCGGTCGCCGCGGCCACGCCTTTGACGACCTTGACACCACCTGCCTTGCCTCTGCCCCCTGCGTGAATCTGCGCTTTGACGACGACGACCTCGCTGCCGGTCTCTTCAATGAGCTTCGTAGCCGCGGCGGTCGCTTCTTCGACCGACATGCACGCGATGCCCCGTGGCACGGGTATGCCGTACTTTCGGTAGAGCTCTTTTGCTTGATACTCGTGAATGTTCACGGCGCTTGCCTCCTCAACGTCGTCTCGATTGCGTGCAGAGCGGCAGGGCTATAGCACGACTCCAGAGAGGCGCCCGCATCCAGATTCAGTTGGCTTCTGCAGGCAAATCGACGAGCACGCGCCGCTTTCCAATCAGCGTAGACGTGCGAACGAGGTCCTCGACTTCAGTCGAGGTTACGCCTCGGTAAACCACAGCGTCGCGCCGCACGAAGCTTTGCGAGTCGGCGATGATGCGTTCGTGGTTAGTCGAGTCATCAGGCAGCGTGACCACTAGGTAATGTGCGAAACGAAAGCCGAGCGCATCGGAATCGCAGACCTCGATCCGAGGTGCGCCGCCGGCGTACAGTTTTTCGATGAATGTTTCGACGTAATCGGGTCGGCGGACGTACTGCCGGGTGCTCGGCGAAGCAATATACTCCCTGGCCTCGTGAAGCTCGCACCCGCTCTCTCGCAGAGCGCGGTCTACCCAGCGTTCTGCGGCGCTGCGATCTCCCGCACGGGCGGCATCGAGGCCGTTCATGGCCGCCCCCTGACGCCAACCATTCAAGCCCCACGCAAGGGCTATCGCGACCGCCAACCAGAGGATCTTAGGAAGGGTCAGCCTCACCGTAATCAGCTCCTAAGCGTGGCGACGAGGTCGAACACCCCGACGCCGAGAAAGTAGATGCCCAATCCATCGAAGCCTATGCCGATCCAGTCGGCTTCGCCCCGCAGGACCGAGTTGCCGAAGAACCAGCCGATCGCGAGGATGGCCGCGCCGGAGACGATGGAGCCAACGGCTTGTCGCGCGAACTTGCGCCGCTGCTGACCGAGCGAAGTTGCCATCAACGAAGCGGCGATGCGTCGTGGTTGTTCCGTCTCCGATGGCGGTGCAGGCCGGGATCCTGGCATCGGCGGGACCGCCGGGAGCGGGTCGTCAACGGAGATGCGCGGTACGCCGGGTTCGTTCACGGGAGCAAACGGGTCGATCGCCGACACACGGCCGGCAGGAAACAAGTCGGCGCCGGGAGGGTGAAAGACCGCAGCCCTCCCGGTCCCTTCGGTGGCAGCCACGGACTTCACCTCGCGGGCCGGCCGGCACTCCACCACCGCCCCGATCGCCTCGAGCGCTTGGCGCATTTCCCCGGCGGCTTTGGCCGGGACGCCGTGTTTGACGACCTTGGGCAGGCTCTGTTCGAGGGACCGCGCGCTTGCCGCGTCGATGCCGAAGGCGGTTTGCAGGCGTTCCGCGGGTGAGGAGCTCCCCGACTCGAAACGAATGATCCAAACGTCGAACGCCGACATCCGCGAAGGATAACGGTTACGCGGCCGCCGCGCGATTACTTGAACGGACCCGCGCCTGGCGCTGAACCTGTGAGCACGACTGGTACTTGCTCCGGAAAGGTGCTGCTGACTGGCAACCGCGTAGGGCTAGTTTCATCCGACCCACCCACCCCCACCACGTAATCCTCCCTCCGCGGCATTCGCTA
>CBDURI010000141.1:0-7198 GCA_965369435.1 uncultured bacterium | reverse complement strand
CGCAAAGCCGAAGGCCGCGCTGCTTGAGTGCGCCAACTGTTGGACGCGTTCCAGACCGCTACGGAGCTTCGACCGGGACGTACCAGGGGCCGCCTTCAAAAGGGTTTCGGGGTAGGATCGTGCCGGTGTCGGTCTGGGTGTCCTTGTCGGTGCGAATGCGGCCGAACCCACCCACCGGGTTGATGTTGCTCTGCCCGCCACCGACGCCGGTTCCGCCCTGCGCCGAGATCAGACCATCGTTGGCGATGTGGCCTGCCTGCACCCAGATCGTGCCACCCGAGCCGCCACCGCCGCCACCACAGGAGCCGCCCTGATCCGTGCCGCCGTTTCCGCCGTTTGCAGTGATCGCACCGTTCGCCCCGATGTGGAGTTGCCCGAGTACCGAAAGCTTGATGATGCCGCCGCCGGCTCCTCCGCCGCCACCGCCACAACTGAGTCCGCCCGAGCCGCCGCCACCGCCCGAGCCGCCCTCGAGGGTGCTCAGCATGGCATCACCGTAAATGGGTCCCGCCATCGCGCCGCCTGGGACGGCGTTGCCGCCCATCGAGCCATGGCTTGCACCCGCGCCGGCGCCCCAGTCGGCACCGCCGCCTCCTGCGCCGGGTCCGAGGCCCGGGCTCCCCGCGAGCGGGCCCTCGTCGACGCTAAACACACCGTTTCCACCGTCATAGCCGCCGGCCACGGCTTCCCCACCGACGCCACCGATGCCGTTCGTGCCCGTGCTGCCATCTGCGGCGAGCACGCCGTTGATGGTGGCACCGTCTGCCGTCCTGATGATCAGCGGCTCCGACCCCGTGACGGTGACGGTGACGCCCTCTTCGATCGTGAATGAAGTGAAGTCGTATTCACCGCCCGGGAGCTCGACATCCTGGTCTGCGAAGAACTCGCCATCGCTGCCGTCACTGAAGCAGTCCCCGCCGTCCGCGCAGGTCACGCACTGGCCCTCTCCGTCGCAAAGCTCCCCGGCGTCGCCGCACGGGGTGGAAGCCGGCGCGTCCGTGCAGACACCAGGAACGCCACCCATGCCGCCTTCGCCGCCGCCCCCAGCACCACCAGTCCCGGTACTTCCGCCGCCGCCTGCGGCTCCCTCGACGCCATCCCCGCACCCGAAGGCCGCCATCGCGATTGTGTGCGCGAGAACCCTCGCCTGATGTTTCTTCGTGTCGATCATGCCAGCGCCGCACATACTCCGTGGGGGATTCGATGACCGTGCCACATGCGCAGCTCCCGAGCTTTCTACGGCCACTCTTCCTGGTCGTGGACCTTGGCTTCATTGCCTACTGGGCGATCACGCTCGCCGGGGTCATTCCGGACGCGTTGCTCTTCAAGGACTACGACAATCCGATTCTGTCCGCGTGGAACTGGTCGTTCTTGCCGCTCGACCTGGCGATCAGCGCGACGGGGCTGACGGCATTGCGCCGTGCGAAGGTTGGACTCGACTGGCGCAACCTCGCCCTCGTGTCCCTCGTGCTCACGTCGTGCTCCGGGCTGATGGCCGTGTCCTTCTGGACGCTCCGCGCGGACTTTGACCCGGCCTGGTGGCTGCCCAATCTGTTTCTATTGCTCTACCCGATGTGGTTCTTGCCAGGGCTCGTCCGCGGTCCTCAGCCCTAGCGTGTTAACCCCTTTGAAAACAGGGGGCTGTCCCCGTATCTGCTTGAGGCAAATATTGCATCTGGACATGGGTTGGAGGGGCTGGTTCTATTGTCTATCGACGATCGAGAATGGAGGCGGGTAACTTGCCGTTCATGAAAAATAGCGTCGTGATCGCTGCTCCCGTGGATAGAGTTTCCGCGTACCTGGACGACCCATCGACGATGGTCGAGTGGCTCCCGAGCATGATGGAGATTCGGGACGTGATCGGGACCGGGGCGGGGCAGCAGTACGGCTGGACCTACAAATATGTGGGGCTCCTGCTCAACGGACAGAGCACGGTGATCGAGCATGTGCCTAACGAGCTTGCTGTCCATCAGACCATAGGAACGATCAACAGCGTCTGGACGTTCAAGCTCGAACCGCACGAGGAAGGCACCACGCTGACGCTCGAGGTCGAATACAACATCCCAATCCCCGTGCTGGGCAAGCTGGCGGAGCGGCTCGTCCTGAGGCGCGACAAGCGGTCCCTCGACTTCGCGCTGGCCAACATCCAGGAGATGCTGGCAACTGAGCCAACGGATTAACCCTTCAAAACAGGGTCTGTCCCTTTGCTTTTCGCAGGCCGATTGCATCTGGGCACGCGATGGGGGATCAATCTTGGGACCGAGTGATCTGCCGGGAGGAGTCGGGCCGAATGGCGTCGCATGAGAACAGTATCGTAGTCAACGCTCCGGTGAGCGACGTCTTCGCTTATGTGAATGCGCCCGCGACCATCCCGGATTGGATGACGGGGATGGTCGAGGTTCGGAACGTGATCGGGAGCGGGGCAGGGCAGCAGTACGATTGGACGTACAAGATGGTGGGAGTTCATGTTCGCGGGCAAAACGTCGTCGTCGAGTACATCCCCAACGAGTGCGCGACTCATCAAGGCATCGGAATGCTCAGTAGCGCCTGGACGAACATCGTCGAGCCCCACGAAGGCGGGACCAAACTGACTATCAAGCTCGAGTACACGATCCCGCTCCCGGTGCTCGGCAAGCTGGCGGAGCATCTGACGGTTCGCCGCAACGACCGGGACTTCAAGACTTCTCTCTTGAACCTGAAAGAAATACTCGAACGCTGAGAACTCCCCACTTGCTGAATTAACCATTTCATAAAAGGGGTCTGACCCCTGTTATCGGACTTGGATCGTGGTGGGGTGGTCTTCGGGGATTGGGAGGATGGCGTTCCAACCCGGGGGGAGAATCGGCTGCGTGAAGGTGAATAGGTAGCGCGCGTCTTTGGGGGAGAGGTTGATGCAGCCGTGGCTGCGGCGGTGGCCAAAGTCGTTGTGCCAGAACGCGGCGTGGAAGCCGTAGGAGCCCTTGAAGAACTGGACCCAGGGGACGTCTTGAATCGAATAGTTTTTAGGGACGTCGGTGCGGTCGATGTCGTCCATGTCCGAGTAGGCGAGCTTGACCCAGATTTGGAACACGCCGAGCGGGGTTTCTGATTGCTTGGTGTCCTTGCCGGTGGACACCAAGGTGGCGAACAGCGGGGTGCTTCCCTCGTAGGCGACGAGCACTTGGCGTTCGACGTGGATGTCGATCCACCGATCGGTAGGGCCAACGCCTTCGGGCGGCTCCACGCGCTGCGCACGGGCGAGCGCTGCGGTCTTCATCCACCCTCCCCCTACGAGCTTGCTCCAGGCGCCCTTGGTGGCTTCGATGTGCACCAACGCGTGTCTATCCAGCCGTTTGACGACGCGGCCTTGCGGTCGTTCGTACACCTTGGCGGGTCTGCGCGAGACCCACGCAACGTCGAGCGGTTTGCGGGGCGCCAACCTCACGCCCGAGAACGCGCTGCCGTCGACGAAGTGTACGGAGCCGCTTTCGACCCACAGGTGCCGGCGCGTGCGGACGAACTCCACGCCCTCGTACACCTGCTCGCCGGTGACGACGATGCCGAAGCCCTTGCCGAGCGCTTCGATGTAGTCGTTTCGGAAGTAGTCGCTCGGATGTGCGTAGGCGCGGGTGCCGTCGAAACGGATGAAGGCGTAGCGCTGCGGCAAGCGAGAGCCCGATGAAGCAAGCTCGTCGACGCGGGGTCCAGGCGGCGCCGGTGATGGCTCGACGTGTGCTTCGCAGATGAAGAGCTCGTCACTCGTTTGGTACCAGACCCCGGTCGAGCAACCCTTCCCGAACACGCGACGCGTGAAGCCGAGCCGGGTGCCGGCGCCGATCGTCCCGCGGCGCCGCGACTCGCTGTCCGGTCCGAGCATCACGGGCGCACCGTCGTCGACGACTTCGATCGACTTGGCCCAGTGGGGTGCGGGGGCCGCTGTCTGCGCCGTGACGACGTCGGCAACGGCCGGTTGCGACCAACCGAGCGCCACCGCTGCGACCAACACGAACGCGAGCCCCCTCATGACCTCCATGATAGGCGCCCGGGCGCGCGATGGCTCAATCTTCGTCGTCGGAGCCGTTGGTTTCGCCCCGCAAACCGTACCGTTTGGCAAGCTCGCGGAGGTGATAGCGGGTGAGGCCTGCCGCTCGCGCGCTGCGGCTGATGTTATCGCCGTGTTTGTCGAGCACGGCCTTGAGGTACTGCGCCTCGAACGCATCGACGACTTTTTGTTTGGCGTCCTTGAACGGGACTTCATTCTCGACGAACTGCTCCGCTGTGCCGCCCGGGAAGAACACCGGGGGCGTTTTCTGGGATGCGGGCAAGAGGTCCTGCATGCCGAGCTCGGTTCCATCGGCGAGCGAGACTGCACGATCGATCGTGTTCTTGAGCTCGCGGACGTTGCCCGGCCACGGGTAGGCCTGGAGCTTCATCATCGCGTCGCGCGTGATTGTGAAACGAGTGTCCTCTCCATGGTGGCCGCGCTTCGCCGAGTCCTCGAGAAACTGTTGTGCGAGCGCAGCGACGTCCTCGGGACGCTCGCGGAGCGGGGGCAAGTCGACCTGAACGACGCTCAGGCGGTAGTAGAGGTCTTCGCGAAACGTTCCGTCGTTCACCATTTGGCGGAGGTCGCGGTTCGTCGCGACCACGATGCGCACGTCGACGGGGATCATGCGTGTACCGCCGACGCGCTGCACCTCTCGCGTTTCGAGCACGCGCAGCAGCTTCGGCTGAAGGCTGATGTCGAGCTCGCCGATCTCGTCCAAGAACAGGGTGCCGCCGTCGGCCACTTCGAAGCACCCTTGTTTCCGGTCCGCAGCGCCGGTGAACGAGCCTCGTTCGTGCCCGAACAGGATGCTTTCGATGAGATTCGCCGGGATCGCGCTGCAATCTTGAACGATGAGCGGGCGCTGTGAACGTTTGGACGCGCGGTGAATGGCGCGCGCCACGAGCTCCTTGCCGGTGCCTGTTTCGCCCCGAACGAGCACGGTCAGGTCCGATGCAGCCACCTTCTCGAGAACCGCGAAAATCTCGCGCATGCGGACGCCGTGCCCGACGATGTCGTAGAACTGCTCGCGCCTGCTGAGCGCGATCTCGATCGACCCGGACCCATGCTCGAAGCGAATGACCGTATTGCCGATCCGCAACGGCATGCCCGGTTCGAGCCATGCTTCGCGGACCCGCACACCAGCGACCCAGGTGCCGTTCGTCGAGCCGAGGTCGCGGAGCAGGAAGCCCGTCTCCTTGGCGACGATCTCGCAATGCGTGCCGCTCGCCCCGTCGTCCGTGAGCTGCAAGTCGCAGATGCCGCTACGGCCGATGGTCATCCGCTCGCTGGCGATGTCGAGACGAGTCCCTTTTTGCGGCCCGTCTTCGACCACCAGGCGGCTCTTGCGAAGCTTGCGCTTGGTCGCTTTGCGATCGACGAAAACGGTAGTCAGAGCTGGATCGTCGTTCACTCGGCATCCTTTCGGAGCGCGTCGATGGCAGCCGCGTAGTTGTCTTGGTTGAATACCGCACTCCCCGCGACAATCACGTCGGCGCCCGCCTCGATGACTTGCCGCGCCACACCGGGCTTCACGCCACCGTCGACCTCGAGGTCGATGTCGAGACCAGCGTCGTCGATCATGGTGCGAATCTGCGCAAGCTTGTCATTGGCGGACGGAATGAAGCTCTGACCGCCACAGCCCGGGTTGACGCTCATCACGAGGATGAGGTCGACCTCCGGCAAGATGTAACGTAGGCAATCGGGAGGGGTATGGGGGTTGAGCGACACGCCGGCGCGCTTGCCGAGGGCCCGAATCTGCTGGAGCGTGCGATGCAGGTGCGTGCAGGCCTCGGCGTGGACCGTGATGATGTCCGCGCCCGCATCGGCAAACAACTGAACATATTTCTCCGGTTCGACGATCATGAGGTGAACATCGACCTCGCGCTTGGTCGCAGCGCGGATTGCCTTCACGACGAGCGGTCCAATCGTGATGTTCGGAACGAATCGGCCGTCCATGACGTCGACGTGGATCCAGTCGGCGCCGGCCTCATCGACGGCCTGGACTTCGGCCTCGAGGCGGCCAAAATCCGCCGAAAGAACGGACGGAGCGATTCGGAGAGGCTTGTGGGAGCGGGACACGGCAGCAGTCAAGCGCCGCAGGGGCAGCATGTCAATGGCATCCGTTCCTTGACCGCGATAGTACCTGCAAAGGACAATGGAAAAACGCCTCAGGGGGGGCAGGCGAGCGAGGATGACCGATCAGAGATATCACCTGCTCGAGAAGCTGGAATCCGGGGGGATGGCTGAGGTTTTCCTCGGCGAAGCAACGAGCGTTCAGGGCTTCAAGAAACGCGTCGCGATCAAGCGCGTTCTGCCGCACCTCGCCTCGCACACGAATTTCATTGGGATGTTTCTCGACGAAGCCCGGCTCGGCGCGCGGCTGACGCACGCGAACATCGTCAGCGTCTTCGACATCGGCAAGTCCGACAACAGCTTCTTCATCGTGATGGAGTTCGTCGATGGGACGAACCTCAAAAAGATCATGGAGACGCTTCGGCTCAAGGAGCAGGTCTTCCCCTTGAAGGATGTGATCTACATCGCGATGGAAACGTGCCGCGGGCTCAGCTACGCCCACGAGCTCGTCGACGACGATGGACATCCGGTGGAGTTGGTGCATCGCGACGTGTCCCCGCCGAACATCCTGATCAGCAAGCGGGGTGAGGTGAAGGTCACCGACTTCGGGCTGGCCAAGGCGCGCACGCAGCTCGAGCGCACCGACCCCGGCGTCGTGAAGGGGAAGTTCAGTTACCTGTCCCCGGAGGTCGCCACGGGGCAGAACATCGACCAGCGTGCGGACATCTTCGCGCTGGGGGTGTGTCTGTGGGAGATGCTTGCCGGTCGACGTTTGTTCTTGGGCGACACCGACTACGAAACCGTCCAAGCGGTATCCAATGCGGACGTCCCGAGCCTCATCGGGGTTCACCCGGAGATTGACCCGCAGTTCGAGTCGCTGCTTCTCAAGGCACTGGCGAGGGATCCGGACGACCGTTTTCCAAGCGCGCGCGAGTTCGGCGACGCGCTTGCGAGCTATCTGTTCCACCATCAGATGAAGGTGACGGCGTACGACATTGCGAACCTCGTCCAAGCCGCCCTCGAGCGGCAGAAATCAGTGCCGCCGCAACCGATGATGATCGACGGCATGATTCAAGAAGAGCTGGGGCGGTTTACATC
>CBDURI010000140.1:0-7236 GCA_965369435.1 uncultured bacterium | reverse complement strand
TCGCCAAACCGAATGATGCAGGCGCCACGCATCCCGACAACCTTGCGAAAGAAAGAGAACCAGCGATCGATTCGCGAGAACTCGTCGTCCTCGATGATGTATCGCGCTTCGCCCTCGTCCATGAGCCAGTCCTTGATGAGGGTCTCCGCCTCGAGGACGAGCGCGTAGTTGATGGTGGTCGGCACGAACCACACCGGCCGGTCGACTCTGCGCACCCGATTCATCGAGAACGCTTCGACCGCAGAGCCCAGCAAGCCGAGCTTGAGACGCCGCTCGATCATTCCAGAGCGGCTCCGTGTGCCCCCGGGGAAGAACAGCGAGTGATAGCCCCGCTCGATCATCACCTGGGAGTACAGCTTCAGTATCTCCTTATATAAGTTGACGCGAATCCGCCGGTCCACGCGATAGGCCCCGAGGTTGTGCATGAAGAAGCTGATGATCGGGTTGGTGAAGAGGTTCTTGCCGGCGCCATAGATGGTGGGAGGCAACCCGGAGATTTCCATCGCTTGGGAGAGCACGATCGAGTCGAGGTTGGAAGAGTGAGTCGGAACGAAGACTAGGCTGCCCTCGCTCTGCAGCTTTCGGAGGTGTTCCACGTCCCCTTCGACCTTCAGGACGCGTCCGAGGGCGTCCGGCGCAGGCGCCATGAGCTGTCGCGGTTCCATGACGCCCCCGATCATTCGAGGCACCGCCCGGCGTGCAAACCGGTAGACCCGGGGGTCGAAGTTGCCGGCGACGTCGCGGGTCATGTTGGTCACGATGGTGTGCAGGACTCGTCGCTGCTCGGTGTCGTCCATCTTGCCGATGCGTCGAATCATGGAGCGCCAGTAGCCGAGCCGGTCGCGCGCTTCTTCGTCATGCTGTTTCTCGAGGCGCCGAATCTCGTGAAAGGCGGCGTCGTTGAGCGCAATCTCGAGTCGCCCGCGATCGGACTCGTGCGCCGTGCAGACGCGATTCACGACTTCCGACACGATGTCGTCGCGTTCGCTGTTGAACCAGAAGATCGAGGGATCGCTCGGCCGAGGCACATAGGGTTTGATGTGCGGCAGACGAAGGGGGCGTTCCGATAAGAAGCGTTTCAACATCAGGACCTCTATACAGCCTCGAAGTAGCGCCGCAGCTCCCAATCGGTCACGGCCTTGCGGTACTCGCGGCATTCCCAGTCGCGGCTGCGAATGAAATGGTCGACGAATTCTTCGCCGAGTGCTTGCCTCGCGGCCTTGCTGCCACGAAGTTTTCCGACGGCCGCTTCGAGGGTGAGGGGCAGCGGCAGCGCGGGGTCGCCGCCGCTCGTTGCGTCACCCACCGTCATTGCGGGCGGGTCGATCCGATTGGCGATACCGTAGAGTCCTGACCCCAGGCATGCGGCCATCGCGATGTAAGGGTTGATGTCAGCTGCCGTTTGCCGGAGCTCGATGCGAGTCGCGTGATCGCTCTGTCCGAGGATGACCCGTGAGCCGCAGGTGCGGTTCTCGATGCCCCAGGATGAATTGAGCGGCGCCCAAACGCCGGGGACGTACCGCTTGTAGCTGTTGACGAATGGCGAATACAGCGCGGTGAGCTCCGGCGCGAGCGTGACCAGGCCTCCTAGATAGTGAAGGCCGGTCTCGCTGAGCTTGTCGGACCCCGCGGCGGCGAAGAGGTTGATCTGGCCGCCGGCGTCCCAGAGGCTCTGATGAATGTGGCCGCTCGAACCGGGCATGTCCGCGTTCCACTTCGCCATGAATGTGACCGACAGATCATGGCGCGCGCAGATCTGCTTGAGTGTGGTCTTGAACAGCGCCCCTTTGTCGGCCGCGGCAAGCACGTCGTCGTAGCGGAGCGCCGCTTCCCATACACCGGGGCCGGTCTCGGTGTGAAGCCCTTCGATCTCGATGTCGTACGCCTCGCAGGTGTCCAGGATGTCGTCGACTAAGGCCTGGTGCTGTCCTGCGCGCAGCCAAGAATAGCCAAACATGCCCGGGCTCAACGGAACGAGTTTGCGGAAGTCCTTTTCGTGAAGCGACTCGGGTGTTTCCCGAAAGACCCAGAACTCGAACTCTGCGGAGAATTTGGCCGAGAAGCCGGCTTCACTCGCCCGGTTGATCACGGTCTTGAGGAGGTTTCGGGGGCACGCCGGGTGGGGCTCTTCATCCTGCGTGTAGAAGTCGACGATGAAGTGCGCGGTGTCCGGCGCGTCGGGAAGGACGCGAAACGTGGACGCGTCGATTCGCGCCAAGGCGTCCGGGTAGCCCGTTGCCCAGCCCGTGACCTTTGCGTTGTCGTAGAGCCGGTCCGCGACGTCCCAGCCGAAGATCACGTCGCAGAAGCCGAAGCCCTTCTCCAATGCGGACCAGAACTTTTCGAGGCTGACGTGCTTGCCCCGCAGCACGCCATCGACGTCGAAACCTCCGAGCTTGACCTTCTTGATGCCCTTTTCGTTGAAGTCGCGACGCAGCTCTTCGCTCACAGATCCTCCTTGGGGGCCCGGAGCATACCCCTTTTTGGGGGCCTGTGGGCGACGTTCCTACGCGGGTTTTTGGGTGATGCGGTGAACCAACCCCAACCCCACCACGAACACGAGTGCGACTGACGCGTGTCCTAGAAGCTCGTGTGAGGTACCCGGAACCGTGCAGTGTGCTTTGAGCACGAAGTTGCCCGCGAGGCCGGCGGCGGATGCTGCGACGAGGCTGCCAAACGCGTTGCCGCGATCGACCAGCCGGAGCAACGCGTAGACTGGAACGCCGAGAAGGAGCCCAACTCCCATGCATACGCCGGCCATGGCGTTGCCTGCGGGACCATGCGTGGCAGCCTGCGCTGCAGGGTGGGGCCAGAACGCAGCCAAGATGGTCGCGCCGACCGCGATGCAAGCAAGACACACCGACTGCCATCGTGGAAGCGCCGGCAGGTGCACGGGGCGCGTCACCATGAACATCGCCACGAGCAACAGGACGGCGAAGGTCACTAGCGTTGCCGTCCACGGCATGGTGCGGGCGTGGTCGCCAACCACCGGGAACGCGAACCAGCCGATGATGGCGAGAACCGAAAACGTGGAGAGGACGATCAAGCGCCGCAGCATCGTGGAGCGGCTTCTGAGGAAGCCGGCGATGGTCCGGTCGTTCTTGTCGCACCGCGCCTTCACGTCGGCGAACATCCGATCGATCTGTTCGTCGCTTTGCGGCGAGTCGGCTGCATCAAGCTCGCGCAGGCGTTCGCCGAGGCTCTCTTCGGGCCGATTGCTGCCACTAGTCATTCATCACCACGTATTTCCGAGACCAGCAATTGTTTCAAAGTTGTGTACGCACGATGTGCGCGAACACGTACAGCACCCTCGGAAGTCCCTACAATTTGGGCTACCTCGGCGTATGGACGCTCCTGAAACCAGTGGAGCTCCACCACCTCACGCTGGCTCGTCGGAAGCCTTTCCAAGGCAACGTGCAGCAGCTCGGAACGCTGGCGCAGCTCGAGGGGCATGAAATCGGCCTCTGGCGCAGCCCGAGTGTCGACCTCGAGGGAGGTCATCTTGCGGCGCTTTGTTCGCCGCCAGTGCTCTCGAACGAGGTTCATGGCGATCGTCATGATCCACGGGCGCAGCTTAGAGCCACGACGGAAATCGTTCCGTGCGCCGTGAAGCCGGAAAAACGTCTGCTGCACGATCTCTTCGGCGAGCTCGTCATTGCGAAGGTGTCGCCGCGTGAGTCGAAGAAGGATCGGCCCGTAGCGTTCGAACAGCGCGCGGAAGGCGGCGTCGTCGCCGTCGATGTAGGCCTCCATGAGCTCTTCGTCGGTGGCCTTGGGGCTTGGTGGGCTAGTCGCCATGCGGTGCGTTCGGATCGAGGACGAAGGGAACCGTCGTTTCATGGGGAGCGGCGTGGGCCTTCCACCAGTAGCCCGAGAAGACGAGTGTGCCTAGTAGGATCAGCAAAAGAGTGAGCTGGCGCCAACTTCTGTTGAGTCGCGGGTCGAGCTCCTCGATCACGATCGGCGCGATGGGGATTGGCCGCGCGCCCGACGTAGTGAGGACCTTTCCGGCGGGATGACTGCTGCGAACCTGTGCCGGCGGGAAGCTCGATGCGAGCGCGGCGACCGGAATAGAACCGATGTGCGAGGTCTCCATCCAGGGCGCGATGTCTTGCGTGTGTGGGGTTTTCTTGGCCGATTCGACTTCTATCCATTCGAGCGCGGCCCGCATGGAGACGGCATCCGGATACCGGTTCAGGGGACGCTTGGCCATGGCCCGCCTGATCACATCGGGCAACCCAGGCACGTCGTCAAACCCGTCGTCGGTTTCCCAACCGATCGGGGGCGAGCCGATCACCATGTGATGAAGGAGCGCGCCAGCGGAATAGAGATCGGCCGAAGCGTCAAAGGCGCCTCCGCCGAACAGCTCGGGCGCCATGTATGCCACCGCGTGCTTGCCCGAGCCGGTGTGTGCTGCGTGCGCGCTGGCTTCCGGGTTCCCTCGGAGCAAAGGCACCACACCCATGCCGATGACCCGCGCGCTCAGCCGCCCGTTTCGACCCCGGGTGACGATGATGTTCTGGGGGGTGAGATCGCCATGCACTAGCCCCTGCGCGTGTCCCGCATCGAGGGCATCGAGGACCTCGGTCGCCAGCCGAAGCACGGTGAGCGAGCTGAGAGGGCGATCGCGAAGGAGGTCTGAGAGGAGCGTTCCGCGTGTGTCCTGAAAAGCCAGGTACGGGACTCCGTCGATGACGCCGGCGTCGAGGATGCGTGGGACCGTGCGCGACCGGATCGACCCCAGACCGTGCGCCAGGTGGGAGAAGGCCGCCTCGGCGCTGATGGATCGACTCACGTCCATCGGCATCACGCACAGGATGAGCGGCGTGCCCTCCGACGACGCGCGGTAGTAGGACACCAGCCCGCCCCACGGCAGTGCGCCGTCGACGGTATACCGCCCGGCGAAGAGCTGTTCTGGCGGGGGATGCGCGCCACCCGGCGAGGGAAACATCGCGTCCGAGGATAACGCCGATGGCTCGCGGGCGCGACTTTCTTTAGGGGTCTGCCTGAAGAACCTGGCCTCGCGCGAGAACCTCGCCGCTAGGGTGCCGGGTGAGCTCATAGGCGCGGCTGCGATCGCCGGTGACCCAGGTTTCCATTTGAACGGTCTCCCCGGCGTGCGTTTCTCGGCGATACTCGACCGATAGGCCTGCCAGCAGGCCTTGTGCGCCCGAGCGGTCCCCGGCTTGCGCGGCAAACCAACGCGTATCGTCGATGTAGTCCACGTAGCGTGCCTGATTCACATGCTGAAAGCTGTCCTGGTCGCTCGGGCGGACGACCCACTGCCGCTTCCACGATCGCGGGCGATCGCCCTCGGGCCATGGCCGGGCCGGCGGGGCAGGCTGGTCGAGCACGAAAGTGGCGACCACCGGGTCGATGGGGGTGGGGCCCTCGGGTCCCAGGTTGACGACGGTCATCCGGGCTCGTGCGGCGATCGCGCCATCGCTAAGGCGGACCACTCGGTGACCGAAGTCGAAGCTGGTACGGCCGACGCGGGCGACCCAGGTTTCGATTTCGATTTCGTCCCGGTAGGTGAGGGGCTTCCCGTACTCGAAGGTCCCCGCGCGAGCCACGCCTCCGTCCATGAGGCCTCGCAAGGCATAGTCGTCCATGGCGAAGACCTGCCAGCGCGTGTGCTCGAGAATGCGGGAGAACCAGCCGGGAGACACCGAGCCGGTCGCGTCGAGCTCGATTCCCCGAATTGTATATGGGATCGTCGTGAGCTTGCGCAGCGAGTCATTCATGAGAGCGTGCCTATCACTGCTTGCCCATGCGCTCCGCGACATACCGCTGCCCCACTGCCAGGGCCTCTGGGTCTTTCAGTGACGCGAGCAGTGCTTCTGCATCTTCGCATGGATCGAATGTGCCCGTCCGGACGGCGATGAGTTGCCGCTTCGTGATCCGAAGCACGCCGAGCGGCTTGCGCGTGATGGAGGCGGCGAGTGTGTCGAGCTCCTCTGCTAGCTGGTCGCCGGAAACGACACGGCTGATCAAGCCCGCCCGCAGGGCTTCGTCCGCCCCGAAAGGCCGGCAGCTCAACACTAGGTCGGCGGCGAGCGTTTGACCGATGAGTCGAACGAGATGCTCCATGCCGCCCCACCCGAGCGGGATTCCCGCGTCGAGCTCTGGGATTGCGAACCGGACATCGTCTGTTGCGATGCGAATGTCGCATGCGCCGGCGAGGACCAACCCGCCGCCCACGCAGTGGCTGCGGATCCCCGCGACGGTGATCTGCGGAAGCTCGGCGATCGCGTTCGTTGCCCGGCGGCCAAGATCTGCGGTGGCATGCGCGTCCGCTCCAGTCAGTAAGTCGAGGAAAGCGGGCAAATCTGCGCCCGCTGAAAAGCAACCTTCCGCGCCCGTAAAGACGACGACCTTCAGCGAATCGTCGTGCGCGAGATCAGCACATGCGTCGACCAGATCGCGCAACAGAGTCGGTGACAGCGCGTTGAGCGCGCTTGGCCGGTCGAACACGACCCGCGCGATTCCCTCTTCGATCGATACGTTCAAGTCAGACATGGGCCCGTCCTACGAAAAATTGGCTGGTCGCTCGACGCAGTAGATGCCGCCCGGAGCTTCGATCAGCGTCGCGCACTTGTTGCAGTGGTTGCAGCCGTTCTTATAGGTGGGGCGCTGCTGCGCATGTTCGGGGAAATCGGGATCGAAGATCAGGGCTCGCCCGAGCTGAATGAAATCGAACCCCGCGCCCATGACCGTTCGGATGCTCTCGTTGGTGCACACACCGCCGATGTAGCAAACGCCGCATTGCACACGGTCGCGGATTCGTTGAGCGTGCTCCAGGAAGTAGGTTTCTTCGTAGGGATAGTCTTTGAACATGAAGGGTGCGGCGAGGCGAATGCCGATCTTCATGAGGCGGCTTTTTTCATGCTTGATGAGCCCGGGCACCATGCTGTCTCCCCGAAATAAAAGCATGGGGTTCATGCTGCTGGTGCCGCCGCTGCAGACGATCACGTCGAGGCCACCGGCTTCGAGCATGGCGGCGATCTCGATCGAGTCGTCGTATGTGACGCCGCCGGGCACACCGTCGGTCATGCTGATCTTACCAAGCAGTGGGTAATCGTCGCCGACGCTCTTGCGAACTTCGGCCAGGACCTCGAGCGCGAACCGCATGCGGTTCTCGAGGCTGCCGCCGTATTCGTCTTTGCGCTTGTTGGTTTTGGGGCTGATGAACTGACTGATGGCGTACCCGTGGCCGAAGTGGATTTCGATGGCGTC
>CBDURI010000139.1:0-7241 GCA_965369435.1 uncultured bacterium | reverse complement strand
CCGGCTCTAGTAAAGCCCGGATAGCCTGGCCGGCGGCCCGCGGAGCGTATAAGCTCCGCCTCATGGGGGACACGATCTTCAGCAAGATTCTCGGGGGGCAAATCCCTTGCCACAAGGTATATGAGGACGATCTGGTCTTGGCTTTCCTCGATATCGGCCCTCTCAGCTTCGGCCATACCCTAGTGATTCCGAAGGAAGAGGTCGCTACACTCGACCAGCTCTCCGATGACGCCGCCGCCGCGATCGGACGGGTCCTCCCCAGGCTCTGCCGCGCGATCATGGCTGTCACGGGGGCCGAGCAGTGCAATATCCTCCAGAACAACGGGCCGATGGCGCATCAGGCCGTCTTTCACGTTCACTTCCACATCATTCCCAAGCCGAGCGTCGACCGGGGGCTCGTGATGGAATGGGCGTCCACGAAGCTCGACCCGGACGAGGCGACGAGGTTGGCGGCGGCGCTGAGTAAAGAGATTGGGGGGTAGCATGGGGGGGCCACGCTTTGACGAATCGATTCCGTTCAAGGGGTTGCGAATCGCGGTGATGACGGTCTCCGATACGCGCAACGAAGAGACCGACAAGTCGGGTGCCTACCTGGTCGGCCGCGCACAGGAAGCCGGTCACCACGTCATGGACAAGGTGATCATCCGGGACGACCGCAAGCTCATCGAAGTTCAGCTCCGCCGTTGGATCAACGAACCCAACGTCGAGGTCGTCCTTGCGACTGGCGGCACTGGGGTCACCGGTCGCGACGTCACGCCAGAAGCATTCGAAGGCGTATGGGAAAAATCCATTCCTGGTTTCGGTGAGCTCTTCCGTACGTTGAGCTACGAGCACATAGGCACGTCGACGATTCAGTCGCGCGCATGCGCTGGCGTCGCCCGTGGGACGTATCTATTCGCGCTTCCCGGTTCGACTGGCGCTTGCAAGGACGCGTGGGACGGGATCCTCAGGTACCAGTTGGATATTCGGTACCGGCCGTGCAACTTTGCGGAGTTGATTCCAAGGCTGCGCGAAACCTAGCCGCGTCAGCGGCCGAGATCGACGACCGCCGCCGGCATGATGTTCCATGTCATCCTCGACATCGGAATCTCCCGCTTGAGGATCACCTGGCGCTTCGCACGGCCGCGGACCCACACATAGCGGCGTAGCTCGCCCTGCACGTCGGCGGCGACGTAGAGCTCATCGGTGCCATCCCCGTCTAGGTCGGTGAGGAGGGCGGCGTGCTCAAACCCTCCCGAATCTCGGTCGATGCTCTCGACACCCCACTCGGACTTTGGGTTCTTGCCTGGGCGTAGCAGCCACAGGCCCTTGCTGAACGACGCTACGACCATTTCCTTCTTACCGTCGCCGTCGACATCACCCACGGTCAGGAACCGGGAGAGTCGATCGGGAATCGTCGCGATGATCACCTTGGCGTCCGGCGGCGTGTCTGCATCGTAGCGGCGAATCTCCACTGGCTCGACGATCTCGAGCCCCGCACCGCGCCCCCTCGTGAGGGCCTCGACCGCGACGTAGAGCTCGTCGGTCCCGTCCCCATCGACGTCCCCGACATAGATCTCTTTGGCGTGCCGCTTCCCGAGGTCCGCGACGAGGGTTGGACCTTCGCCCTTCTTCGGCACGTATCGCACCACCTCGCCGCGCTGTGCGTCGGCGTCGAGCTTGTTGGGCTCGCTCGGCGTCGCATAGACTTCCAACACACCGTCCTTGTCGAGATCACCGATCTCGATCTCGTGCACGAACGTGTCTTTCTTCTTGTCGATTCGTTCGGCTTTCCACTTGTTGACGCGCTGCCGCAGGATCGCGACCACGCCTTGATCGTGCGTGGCCACCACGATTGCGGGTGTGCCATCACCATAGACGTCGGCGACTTCGGCATCCCGCATGCGGTTGAACTTGCCGCCAAACTCCGCGTGCCAAAGTGAGCGCGCCCGGAGCTGCCCCTTGTTTCTCCGCCACAACTTCAGGTACGCGCCCGAGCCGCCGAGCGTCAGAATGCCGGGCGCCTGGCCGCGCGGGGTCAGCATCATCGCCTTGTGGAAGACATTGCTTTGTGCGTCCTCGACGGTCTCGGTCTTCCACTCCCCGCCTTCGCGCGTGAGGATGTCGAGACGCGCCGGACCTGGCTTCGCGGTGGCCCTTCCATCGACGACCTCGAACTGCGAGTACGCGAGCAGCAACCCGTTTGGGAGCGTGTCGGGCACGCTGATGGCCGCCACCGCCTTCTTGGGCGCGTCCGGGGGCTTGTCGTTTTGGGCGGGGCTCGTCTCCTGGGCGGAGGCCGCCGGCGCTTCGGTGGGAGCCGTCGTCTCACCCCCCTTACAGGCCAGCACGAAGAACAACGCCCAAATCCCAAATCGAGTCACCGCTTGATATCGCATGTGGCGTCGCTACCAACCGTCGGACCTCGGCGCAACTAACCGCCCGAGCTCCTCCTCGGGACAGCCAATTTGACCCTTTTGCGTGTACCGGTTAACTGAGGCCGCTAGGGACGTGAGCGCAACACCCAAACGAATCGCCTTCTTCGTTTTGAAGTTGGTTTTCTCCGTCGGGATGCTGGCGTTCATTTTCCGGAAGGTCCTCCGCCGGGATGGTGCAGAAGACCTGCTCGCGCGATTGAGCGACTTGCACTGGGGCTGGGTCGTGGCCGCCGTGCTGATGCAGCTCATTGCGATCGGCTTCAGCACCGTCCGATGGCAGCGGCTGCTCGTGGGCCAGGGGATCTTCGCCAAATGGGGATTCCTCGGCGGCTCGATCATGATCGCGCGTTTCTGGGGTGCCTTCACTCCGGGCGGTTTCACGGGCTTTGGTGGCTGGCGTATCTACGACGTCGCGAAGCACACCGGTAAGACCGCCCGCGCGACGGCCACGATCGGTGTCGAGATGATCCTCGGCCAGCTTGCCTTCGGTGTGGTCGTCATGACGGCGAGCATCTTCGGGATGCGGTTCATCGGCACCGACGGCGTGCTCCTGGTGAACGCCGTCTTCTTGTCGATCATCGTGGTGGGCCTCGCGTTCCTCGCGCAGCCACAGCTCTTTCTCTTCTTCACGCGCTTCTTTCCCGAGGGCATCCGCGCACGCGTTCAAACCTTGATCGACGCCGTTGGCGCGTACCGAGGCAAGGCCGGCCTTCTGATTCAAGCCGCCGCACTCGGCGTGGGCACACATGCCTTCAACAACCTGATCTACGTTTGCGCAGCACGCGCGCTCGGCGTCGAGCTGAGCATCGGGGAGGTGTTCTTCGCCTCTTCGTTGCAGATTCTTGCCACACTCATTCCGGCATCGATCAACGGAATCGGTCTTCGCGAGGCTGCGGCGGTTGCACTGTACACCTCGCCCGCCATTGGGCTGCCACTCGCGGTTGCGGTCCTGATTCCCACCCTCGGATTTGCTTGCGAGATGTTCGTCTCCGCGTTTGGCGGCGTGATTTTTCTGCTGCGCAAGTCGGGCTACAACCCCGAGATTCGAGTCGAAGACGACGACCGCGAACAGTTGGCGAGCGAGGCGATCCCCAAGGCTCCCCGCGAGGCGTGGCCGCACCCGATTCGCGGTCTCGTCGTGGGGTTCAGCGCTGGAGCTTTTGGCGGGATTCTCGTGGGCTTGGGAGAGGCCATCGTCATCGCGCTGTCCTCCGCAGGCGCGACCGGCGCTCGCGTGTTTCTTTATGGCCCGCTGGCCTACGGGCTGTTCTGCGCTGTGTTTGGCGCCGGCCTCGGGTTCGCCACCGCGCTGAGTGGCCGCTGGATGAAACGCTACGCGCTGCCCGAGAAGGAAGCGTTCGCCTATTTCGTAGGCGCGGTCTTCGGCATCTTCGCCTTTGCGCTTGGCGCGTTTCGCATTCGACGTGATTTCTTTCACGAGGAGCTGGTGTGGAAGAGCGCGATCGGGCTGGCGGTCCTTCTTGGCTGCGCTTTCGTGGCAGCGGGCATGAGCGCCATCCTTGCGCGAGTCCTTCGCGTCCTCGTGCAGCGCGCACCCTTCGAGCGGCTCGTCCACGCTCCGACTGCCTTCGCCTTGCTGGCCATTCTCGGCGCGGGCCTTGCCGGAAATATTGCCCTTGGGGAGCGCATGTCGCGGGCCGGCACGACGGAGGATGTCGCCGAGGCGGGCGACCAAGCGGGTAATGTCCTCTTCCTCGTGGTCGATACGCTGCGCGCCGATCATCTACCGATGTACGGATACGAACAAGGCAGCACACCGAACCTCGATCGCCTTGCCGAAGACGCGATTCGATTCGACCAGGCCTTCACCAACTCGAGCTGGACGCGCCCAAGCTTTGCGTCGATTCTGACGGGGCGCCTTCCGTCGAGCCACGGCGTGATGGCCAAGAGCGACGCCCTTTCCGATGCCGTGACGACGCTGCCGGAGGTGCTCAAGACCGTTGGCTACGCCACGGCCGGCTACGCTACGAACTTCAACCTCGCTCCCTACTTCAACTTCCATCAGGGCTTCGACGAATACGTTTACCTCGAGCCCGCGTTCGTCCTCGGGGCCGATGACGCGAGCGCCAAGCTGCTACTGATGCAGTTCATCCGGCAGCGCATCGAGAAGATGCGGGCCGCGCGGGGCGAGGTGTTGCCTGGCACCGCCTATCAGGATGCCGAAACCGTCAATGATGCGCTCACGAGCTGGATCGACCGGCAGACCGCGTCGCCGTGGTTTTTGTTCGTTGGGTACATGGATCCCCACGACCCGTACTTCTCTCATCCCTATGACGGCAGCGGCTACGCCCGCGCTGCCCACCAACACCCTGATCCTTCCGAAGCCCCTGCGCTCACGGCCTTGTACGATGGAGAGATCAGCTATTGGGACGCCGAGTTTGGCAAGCTCCTCGATGGGCTCCGCGAGCGCGGGCTCTATGAAGACCTGACGATCATCGTGACGAGCGACCACGGCGAGGAGTTCAACGAGCACGGCGGCTTCTGGCATGGGACGACGCTCTACGACGAGCAGGTTCATGTTCCGCTGTTGGTGAAGCTTCCGCAAGCCCGGCGCGGCGGGACCGTCGTTCGCCACTGGGTTCAGAGCATCGACCTCACACCGACGGTTTTGAAGCTGCTGGACGCGCCCGTCCCCGAGGGTGTGCAGGGTGGCGACCTCTTCACGGGCACCGATGTCATCTACGCGGAAGAGAGTCATGAGGGCAACGTCCTCGAATCGGTCCGCGAGCTCGACGGCACCGACGAATACAAGCTCATCAACGCCAATCGCGACAATCCACGCGGCCTAAAGCCGATCGAGCTGTATCGCGTCGACCTCGACCCTGCCGAGCAGGAAAACCTCGCGTCCTCGTCTCCCGATCAGATTCGCATGACGACCAAAGCGCTGCTCGAGCAACGGGCCCTCGCGAAGGAAGGTGGGGTCGCCGCCGACTCCGTGGAAATCGACGCCGACGTAGCGGCCCACCTCGAGGCCATCGGCTACATGGAGCGCTAGCAAACCCCTCTAGGCGGCCGCAGCGTTTCGTCCGGCGACAGGCGAGTGGCCCGCTTCCTTTGCGGTGCGGTGGACGAGGTAGGCGAGGGCGCCGACCGAGCCTGTCGTGAGAACGGCAAGGAAGTACGGCCAGGCGGGGATACCGTGCTCGCGGGCATCGGGCACCATCCAGAACGCGAACAAGACGAGCGCGATGCACAGATCGATGAACACTTGCGCTGCCCATCCGCCGGTCATGGCCAGTTCCAGGAACCCGAAGTAGCCCTGATCCACGACCACGAAGGTGGTGTAGATCGTAAAGGCGGCGAAGACGGCGACGACGGAAAAGAGTCGTAATTTCATGGGGACCTCCTTGATAGGAGCATCTTGGGGCGCTGAGTGCGTGGCGGCCATTACCTCGGAGGTTATCGGCAGCTCGAAAGGAAGGGTTAGGGTGCAGGCATGTCGTCGATCACCGCAACTCCCACCGGCTTTGGCTCTCTCCTACGCCAGTGGCGCAACGCACGCCGAATGAGCCAGCAACAGTTGGCCATCGAATCCGAAGTCTCGACCCGCCACATCAGCTACGTCGAGAACGGCAAGTCCGCACCGAGCCGCGAGATGGTGCTGATTCTTGCAAGCGCGCTCGACCTGCCGCTGCGCGAACGGAACTCGCTTCTCTCCACCGCCGGCTTCGCCCCCGTCTACCGCGAAACCAATCTGTCGGCGCCCGAGATGCAGCCGGTGCGTCACGCCTTCGACACGATCCTCGCGCACCACGAGCCGTATCCCGCGATCGTGCTCACACGCGCCTGGGATGTCGTGAACATGAACCAGGCCTTCATGCGCCTCTTCGCCTTCCTCCTCGAGCCGCCCGTCGATCCCATCGTCGCGCAAAACATCATGCATGCGCTTTTCCATCCGCAAGGCGTCCGCCCGTACGTGGCCAATTGGGAGGAGGTTGCGAGCTTTCTGATCGATCGACTCTACCGCGAAGCGATCATCGAGCTCGAGACCAGCGAGAGCCGAAAGCTCCTCGACGCACTGCTCGACTATCCCGGCGTGCCCGCGCGCATGCACGAAGTCGACTTGGCCGCGGCGCCCAAGGTGTGCATCACCGTGAACCTCGAAAAGGACGGAACGAGGCTCGCTCTATTCTCGACGCTCACCACGCTGGGCACCCCGCTCGATGTCACGGCGCAAGAGTTGCGCATCGAATCGTACTTTCCAGCGAATGACGTGACCGGCGAATGGCTCCGAAAATCGGCTGCAGCCGCAGCAAACTAGGCTAAGGTGGATTTGGGCCGCGCATGGAGTCTCTCGCTGCAGTAGACCTGGGGTCGAACAGCTTTCACATGGTGATCGCGCGGGTCGATCATGGCAGCATTCAGATCGTCGATCGCCTTCGTGAGCCGGTCCGCCTGGCGATGGGCTTTCAAGAAGACGGCTCTCTCGATGAGGCGTCGCAGGAACGCGCGATCAAGTGCCTCACCCTGTTCGGGCAGCGGCTCAGGGACTTCGGCGCCGAGCAGGTTCGGGCCGTCGGTACCAATGCCCTGCGCAGGGCACGCAACTCGCGCAGCGTTCTGAGACGGGCACGCGAAGCGCTCGGCCATCGCATCGATATCATCCCCGGCCGCGAAGAGGCGCGCCTGATCTATCTCGGGGTGTCGCACGGCATTGCGGGCGCCCCCGCGCGGCGGATCGTGGTGGACATCGGTGGCGGCAGCACCGAGCTCATCATCGGCGACGCATTCGAACCTGTGTCGGTGCACAGCATGTACATGGGGTGCGTGGGCTTCACCAAGGAGTTCTTCGGCGACGGCAAG
>CBDURI010000138.1:0-7329 GCA_965369435.1 uncultured bacterium | reverse complement strand
AAGCCGTGGAGGCACGGGAGGCGCCTCAGGCTCTAACGGGATCGCACTCGCGGTTGAGCACACAGTCCCGCAGGACACGGCGACCGGCATCGCAACCGACGCGGCGGTGACCGTGCAATTCGACGCGACACTCGAAGGGACGACTGTCACGACGACGAGCTTCAAGGTCAGGGGAGCGGAGGGGACGCAACTTGCTGGAGTCGTCGACGCGGCGGGTCCGAATGCGATCTTCACGTCCGATGAACCGCTTGCGCTGATGGGCACCTACACGGCCATGCTGACAACCGACATCGAGAGCGTCGATGGCCACACCCTCCGCGCGGACCACAGTTGGAGCTTCACGACGCGGGATGGCGCGTGGGGAGAACCTGTTGCTATTGAGGTCGACGATACCGCCAATGCAGCAGATCCTCGCGTCGCCGTCAACGGGCGCGGCAACGCGATCGCAGTCTGGCGCCACGGCTTGTCCGTCGGGGCCAGGCGCTACGTACTGGGGAAGGGTTGGGAGCCCACTAGGGTCGTCCACGAAGGAGGAAGCATTTTCCCTCCCGAGGTTGCCGTCGCCTCGGAGCGCCACGCCATCGCGGTTTGGAATGAGACGCAGAGCGGGCGAAGCAGCGTCCGGGCCAGCCACCACACACCCGAAACCCTCCTCAATCCAAACTCGGGCTGGGATGATGCGGAGCTTCTCGAGTTCAACGACGGCACGACCACGCGGGAGCCTCATGTCGCGATGCATCCAAGCGGCAGCGCCGTTGCGGTCTGGGCTCAGCCTGACGGAGCGTACGACAGTATCTGGGCCAACCGTCTCGCACCGATGAACGGCTGGATGGGCCCCGAACTGATCGAGACCAACAACGCCGGCCACGCCGGAAGACCCCGCGTGGCCGTCGATCCCCTCGGGAACGCGGTGGCCGTCTGGATTCAGCGCGACGGGAGCCGCCCCGACGTCTGGGCCAACCGTTTCACGCCGCAAGGCGGATGGGGGAACGCCGAGCGCATCGAGACCGACGATGGAGACGCCGAGGCCTGGCCCCAGGTGGCTGTCGACTTCGACGGGAACGCCATCGCGGTCTGGCACCAATCCGACGGATCCCGTAGCAACGCTTACGCGAACCGCTTTACGCCGGACGCCGGCTGGGCAGGCGCGGAGCCGATCGAAACGGGAGACGGCGACGCGTTCCTCCCTCGGGTTGCGCTCGATTCGAGGGGCAACGCGATCGCAGTGTGGACTCAGATGGGCGATGTGCACCGCGACGTTTGGGCCAACCGTTGCACGCCAGACGCCGGCTGGGGGACGCCAGAGCTTCTCGAGATCAACAGCGCAGGCAGCGTCAGCGGCGCTTGGGTGGCCGTCGACCCCAACGGTAATGCGATCGCGGCGTGGATACAGCACGACGGCAACAACCATAATCTTTGGGCCAACCGCTACACCCCAAACGCTGGCTGGCACGGAGCACAGCTCCTCGAGCGCAACGATGCCACCACTACCTCCGCCCATATCGCGGTGAGCCCCAAAGGCAGCGCCGTGGTGGTTTGGGGCGAGCTTACGGGTCCCAACAACATCTGGGCCAACCACTTCGAGTAGTGGCGGCTCCCGGAGGACGAATAGAGGTCGGGCCCCCGGAAGGGGTGCACAGCGCTTCATGTGCAACTGCGGCGGGCCGTGCCAAGCGGTCACCCAGCCCTTGCCCTAAAGGGCGGAACGGGGGCTATCGTCGCGGACTTCATCCACCAAGCGCTGCCCCCAACCTGTGGAGCAGTGCGGCCCCATCGCCGCGGTACGACGCGCCGTGCATGCAGGCGAGCACCTGCGGCTCGGTCGCGGCTAGCTTGTCGAGTAGCGCTCCGGCACCGTGAATCGGTGCGTAGGGGAACTCCTGTCGCATCGCTTCGCTCGGTTCCCACACCAGGTTTTCCGATTCGGTAATCGCAGGCGGCTCGTTCCCGGGCTGAGCAAAGAGGTCGCCGCATAGCAGCGTGCGGGTCGTGGTCTCGAACAGGTAACCCGTCTCCATACCGTGAGGAAGATGCGGGGTGTCGAGCCACTGCACGCGCAGGGTGCCCAGCGAATGAGTCTCACCGTCCGCAAGGGGCTTCGCGGGGCGGTCTGCGAAATCGTCTACCGAAACCATGGCAGCCAGCGCGCTGCACAACGGTTGTGCGTCGGGCGCCGCGGCGAGCCACTCGTTGAGGGCACCGCACTCGTCCGCTTCGAAGTGGGAGAACGAGATCCACCGTAGGCGGGCAGGATCCATGACCGATGCAACCGCCTCGAGGGTGAGCGGAAACATCTTGCGCGGCCCGGTGTGAAAAAGGAGCGGTTCGTCATCAACGAGGAGGAACTGATTGAACGTGAAGCCCCCTGGCATGGCTTCGGGCGGCACCGGGGTGCTGATGCGGAAGATCTTGGGTGCGATTTCGTCGATACGGGTTCCGGCTTCTTCGTTGGTCACTGGCATGGGGAGGCCTCCTTGGTGATTCAGCCCGACGTGTCCGCAGACCGGGGTCCGTTACAGAAAAAGATCAGGTAGACTCCGCCGATGGTGGCGGCGACAGCGGACGACCCCAGCAATGCGGAGTTGGCCCGACGAATCCAGGAGGGCGATCCGAAGGCGAGAGCCGCCGAGGCCGAGCTTTGCCAACGATTCTGGCAACGGGCGCGTCTCTACGGGCTTCGCCACCTTCGCGGTGTAACGGAAGCCGAAGATCTTGCACAACAGGCCATGGAGGTGATGCTCTCATCCCTGCGGCAGGGTCGCGTCGACGACCTCGAACTCCTCGACCGGTACGTGCTGGGCGTCTGTCGCAACGTCGCGCACGCGCTGCGACGCTCGGGAGAGCGGACAGCGAAGGCGGCGCGGCGCTTGGCTCTCGAAACGGCCCCGCCTGTGGAACAGCCTCCCGAACCGCCGTGGGGGAAGCAAGCCGTCCAGAGCCTCACCCTGTGCCTCGGTGGCCTCTCGCAACGCGAACAGCGCGTCGTGCACCTGTCGTTCTCCGAGTGGCAACCAAGTGCTCAGATCGCCGAACAGCTCGGAGTCGCGCCCGGCAACGTCCGGGTCATCCGTCACCGTGCGCTCCGCAAGTTGCGTGAGTGCATGGACCAAGCGGGAGAGTCGGCATGACGCCGACCTGCTCCCACGACGTCACAGCGGAGGGCTGGATCGATTTCTTCGCCGGAGAGTTCGACGAGGAAACCGGCGAACGGTTCGAGCAGCTGTTGTTCGAGTGCCCCCACTGCGCGGCTCAGGCCGAGCGCTGGGGCACGGTCGCCGGGAGCGCGGCGTTGGCCATTCCGCCCGTCATTTCGATCGATATGCTGCGCGCGCTACAGGAGCGCGGCGAGCAGATGAACGAGAACCCCATGCAACCGGGCGAGCACCGCAAGGCAGAGTTCCCCGACGGCGGAAGGTTACTCATCCACCGGCTACAAGGACTCGAGCTGGCACGCGCTGACCGTGTGGATCTCATGCTGAGCACCACCGAGGGCACGCCACTGGGACGATTCGAGGACGCACCGTTTGACCGCGACACCGGAGAGGTGCTCGTCGCGTGCCAGCGCCACTTCGGCGAGTCGTTCCCAGAGGAAGTCGTGTTCGAGGTCGAGCGTCACGTAGCCGGCCAGGTCGAGGTCCTCGCCAGGTACGTCGTCGACCATAGGTACTGAGCCCGGCGCTTTGTGAGTCGGGCGCTTCCTGTTACAAGACGGGCGTGCGCTGTCTGGTTACAGGGGCGACCGGGTTCATCGGGGGCGGGGTCGTTCGCAAGTTGCAGGCCACCGGCCATGAAGTGGTCGCCTATGTCCGTGAAGGCTCGGACTCTCGATCGCTTCAAGACGTCGAACGGATTGTCGGAGACCTGGGCGATCCAAACCGTTTGGCCATCGCTGCAGCCGACTGCGACGCCATGGTGCACGCCGCCGGCATCGCCGACCCCGCCGCCGACGCGGACTCGCTCGGCTGGGCGCACGTCGCCGGCACCGAGAACGTGATCAACGCGGCCAGGCAAGCGGGCTGCAAACGACTGATACACATCTCGTGCGCCGACGTGACCCTCCACGACGGGCCCCGTTCTTTCTGGAACGAAGACCAAGCCGCGCCGCGACCCTTCGGAGAGCTTGCCCGCACCAAGCTCCAGGCCGAAGAGCTGGTTCGCGTGTCAGGCCAACGGGGTTTTCGCACCACCGCACTGCGGCCCGCTCTCGTCTGGGGCCCAGGAGACACCACACACCTCCCGGGTTGGGAGGCCGAAGCCAACCAGGGCGGCATCCGCATCATTGGCGGCGGCAAGAAGCTGATGGCGACGACCTTCATCGGCAATCTGACCCACGCCGTGCTCTGCGCGCTGCAAGCGAAGGTCGTGACAGGCCATGTCTACCATGTCGTCGACACCGAGCTCACGGTCTCGCGCGACTTCTTCACCGACCTGAGCACCGCGCTCGGATGGAACCCTCCGAGAAGCGCGGGCCCCTACCGATGGGCCTGGCTCGCGTGCCGAACCGGGCTATCGTCGCTTCATCCGACCCAGGTGATCCGCCGCGGACAGACGAGCGCGTTTGAAATGAACCGAGCGAAGAAAGACCTCGACTACGAGCCCATCGTGACGCGCGAGCAAGGGATGGTGGAGCTCGCCAACTGGTATCGGGAAACGCACGGCAGCAGATGACCGAGGACACGGACGAACGATGGATGCAGGCGGCGATCGCGGAAGCACGCCTCGCCGAGGCCAAGGGCGAAGTCCCTGTGGGCGCCGTCATCATTCATGAAGACCAGGTGATCGGACGCGGTCACAACGAGCGCGAGTCGTCGCAAGACCCGACCACACACGCGGAGATGATCGCGATTCGCGAAGCAGCCAAACAACTCGGCAGTTGGCGCCTGATCGACACCACTCTCTACGTCACCCTCGAACCCTGTCCCATGTGTGCTGGCGCACTGGTGAACGCACGGGTCCCTCGCGTCGTGTGGGGCTGCGACGACCCGAAAGCAGGTGCGACCCAAACCCTCTACACCATCGGCAACGACGAGCGCCTCAACCACCGATTCGAGAGCGTGCCGGGGGTCCTGAGCGAAGAGTGCGGCGCACTGTTGAGCCAGTTTTTTGCGGCAATCCGCGCCAAGAACAACCCCCGAAACATGCGTTGACAGGCAAACGCCTTTTGCTAGCTTCCGGCGCGGAGAGCTGTCCGAGTGGTCGAAGGTGCTTGATTCGAAATCAAGTGTACCGAGAGGTACCAAGGGTTCGAATCCCTTGCTCTCCGCCACGTTCTTTGACCTACGAGTTTTGGATTGCAGAAGCCGCTGCCCGAAAAGGTAGCGGCCGAAGTGAAAAGGAAGGCGGACTCCGCCTGGAGAGGTGACCGAGTGGTCGAAGGTGCACGATTGGAAATCGTGTGTACCGAAAGGTACCGGGGGTTCGAATCCCTTCCTCTCCGCCAGATTATGGTCCTGCCAACGTCGGCCCGTGAACTCCGCCAGGCCCGGAAGGGAGCAACGGTAGCGGTAACCGACGTGTGGCGGGGCCTTTTTTTACGCTATATTTGTGCGTGGGGGACAAGAGGTCTTACTTAGCGATGTAGCGAATCATGCGTATTTCGATCGGCTTCATCTTGCTCGCCACGGCCATTCAGCCGGCCGCCGCGTTCAGTCAACAGACGCCGACAGCGCAGCCCATCGACGAGCCATCGTCCACCATCGTGATCGACACGCCACCGCCGCCTCGAGCCGGCGTGCCCGAGTTCCAAACGCCATCGACCGGCGTCATCCTCGACCGGCCCGGCCGCGTGTTGATCTCCGGCAAGCCCGTCCGTGCCCACTTCACCTCGCCTACAGACGGCGTGTCGTTCCAACTGCAAGTCGGCGGCAGCTACTCTTCGATCAGCGGCGTGAGCTTCGGCATGAGCTACGGCTGGGGTGGTCCCGGCTGGGGCGGTTATGGCATCGGCTACGGCGCAGCACCGTTCTACGGAGAGATCGTCACCAAGGCCTACCAACCGATCTGCGAGACACCGTGCGATGCCACACTGCTGTCGGGCCGGCACCGAATGGCGCTGTCGCTCGATGGTGGCAGGCCCGTCAACGTCCCCCTCCCGGTTGACCTCACAGAAGACTCGACCATCGAGGGCCGCTACATCGACAAGCGCCGCATGCGAAAAGCCGGCTGGGCTACATTCGTCGCCGGCTCCCTCGCCGGCATGGCGCTCATGTTCGCCTCGATCGACTACCGCAACGATCCGCTGCTCGGCGACCAAATCCGCTACCGCCCCATGTTCTACACAGGCATCAGCCTCTTCGTCGGCTCGATCATCACAGGCGCCGTCCTCGCGGCGCAAAAGGACGAAGCCCGCGTCACCGTCTACCCCGTAGAGTGACTTCGTGACCAAAGCAGAGGCACAGGAACCTGATTTCCTTGCGCTACGCGGCGCGGCGTCTTCTTGCTTGGTCAAGGTCGTAGGTCGCCTGCAGGTTCATCCACAGCTTCCCAGAAGTGCCTAGAGCCCGAGCCAGATCCAGAGCGGAATCGGCGGTGACGCCACGCTTGCCCTTGATGAGCTCGTTGAGCTTCGCACGAGTCCAGCCAAGCTTCTCGGCGAACGCGGTCTGAGTCGTTCCCATAGGCTGGAGGAACTCTTCCAGCAGCATCTCTCCTGGATGAAAAGGGTTCTTGGGATCTCTGACTTTCTTGGTCATCTCTTCCTTCTATCGGTGATAGTCGGCCACCTGAACTTCGTAAGCATCGCTTGACCTCCACGCGAAGAGCAGGCGCCATTGATCGTTGATTCGAATCGAATGCAAACCTTTCATCTTGCCGCGCAGCGCCTGGAGCTTGTTCCCCGGCGGAACCCGCAGATCGCGTAGCTCAGCCGCATCGTGGACAAATAGGATCTTTCGTCTTGCAGCCTTTCGGAGCTCCTGGGGAAAGGCCCGAGTGAATCTGGTCTTTCGGTCGTAATAGAGATCCTCAGCCAGTTGATTCCCAAAGCTGCGGATCATATGATTACCATAGTATCATACACCGATAACTTTGCAATCTTGCATACGGAAGAGACGTCCATGGCCAGGTATCGGTCGGTCGAACGCCACGTTTCCCCGGAAACCCAACGCAAGTTCGATTCGAACCGAGTTATCACGGCACGATCGGATTCCGACGAGACTGATCGATCACGATCCGGGGTTCTTAATTTCGACGCGGCCCCGCACCCGCTGCGCCCCCACGCGCCAAACGCAAGACCTGCGCGTCGCCATAACGCAATCGCCTGGAAAAACCCAACTGGCATGCCTAATGCAGCGTTCGACATCGGATCTGTTTGCCGGGCGCCCATTGAGT
>CBDURI010000137.1:0-7413 GCA_965369435.1 uncultured bacterium | reverse complement strand
GGAGTCGGATGATGGGCAAGCGGGTCACCTACGAGCGTTCGGAGAGTTTCAGCACGATCACCATGGATGACGGCAAGGTGAACGCCATGTCCGTCGCGATGATGGCAGAGATCAACGCCGCCCTCGATCAGGCACAGGAGCATCGGTCTGTGGTCATCCTGACGGGGCGAGAGGGCGTTTTTTCAGCCGGCTTCGACCTCGCGGTTTTCAAACAGGGCCCGGAGCCGCTCATGGAAATGCTCCGAGTCGGCGCGAGGCTGACCGAGCGCCTGTTGTCGTTTCCGTTTCCGGTGATCGTGGCATGCGGCGGGCACGCCATCGCCATGGGCTCGTTCCTACTGATGTCATCCGACGTTCGCATCGGTACCGAAGGCCCCTTCAAGGTCGGCATGAACGAGGTCGCCATCGGCATGACCCTCCCCTATTTTGCTGTCGAAATCGCCCGCCATCGGCTCACTGCGCCATACTTCAACCGCGCTGCGATCCTCGCGGAGATGTACAGTCCACAAGAGGCGATCGCCCCCGGCTTCCTCGACCGTGTCGCTTCGTCCGAGCAGTTGTTGGGCACGGCTCGCGAGACCGCCACCGCGCTGTCCAAGCTCGACATGGCTGCCCACGCGGCGACCAAACTCCGAGTACGGGGCCCGCTGCTCGAGGCGCTCGACCAGGCGATTACTTCCGAGCTGGCTTGACGAACCGAAGCGTCATCCGATCGCTTTCCCCGATCGCAACGAACTTCGCGCGATCCTTTTCGCCCAGGCGAAGGGTGGGCGGCAAGGTCCAGACGCCCGCCGGATGATTCGCTGTGTCCTTGGGGTTGGCGTTGATCTCGGACCTCTCGACGAGACGAAAGCCCGCGTCCTTGGCGAGCTTCTTGACGTGTGCCTCGGTGACGTAGCCGCTCTGCACCATCTGCGCGCGACTGGTGCCCTTCAGTGCGCGATGCTCCACGACACCCAACACGCCTCTAGGCTTTAGCGCCGCAAACATGGCCTCGAACATGGCGGGTGCGTAGTCGCCCTTCATCCAGTTGTGAACGTTCCGAAACGTGAGCACCATGTCGGCGGTTCCCGGTGGCGCCATTTCCGTCCGCTCGGGGATCGAGAGCTCGGTCACGACGACCTTGTCGTACAGCTCGGGGTTCGCAGCGAGCTTGGCTTCAAAGTCCTGCTGAACCTTCTTGCGCCACGCAGGCGTCCGTTTCGCAGTCAGGGCAAAGCCTGCCGCATAGTACTTGCCGTTCTCCCGAAGCACCGGGGCGAGAATCTCCGTGTACCAGCCGCCGCTCGGCCAAACCTCCACCACGGTCATCGAAGGATCGAGGCCGAGGAAGGTCAACGTTTGTTGCGGATGGCGAAAGCGGTTGCGAGCCGCGTTTCCAGGCGCGCGGTGGGGCCCGTGCATCCACTGCGCCACCGCGTTCGGAACAGAGGACGCGGTCACCGCCGCGCCCGCTACGAGCACGAAAGCACCAACGACGACAAACGCGAGAGTAAAACGACGCATCGTTCGAAACGATGGGGCATCGACACGTCCACGGCAACCCCGAGGGTCGCTTGACGGACTCGAGGCCATCGCCAACTATCAGCCCCTGTTTGGCCTCTAGTCGGGGAATCTCTTCACGTGTGCGGCATCGCGGGATTGCTATCAGTCGATCAACAGGCAGTGCCCGACGTCACCACCGTGCGTCGCATGTGCGACGCGATGGTCCACCGCGGCCCGGATGACCACGGCTTGAGAAAGGCCGGCGCCTGCGTCCTCGGCCACCGCCGTCTGTCGATCATCGACCTGCGCCCCGAAGCCGCGCAACCCATGACAAACGAAGACGACACCATCTCGGTGGTCGTCAACGGAGAGATCTATAACTTCGTCGAGCTCCGAAAGGACCTCGAAGGGCGTGGACACCGCTTCAAGTCGCGATCCGACTCGGAGGTCGTGCTGCATCTCTACGAAGAACATGGTGTCGATTTCGTCGACCACCTCCGCGGCATGTTCGCCTTGGCCCTGTGGGACGAGCCGCGCCGGCGTCTGCTGCTAGCCCGGGACCGCTTCGGCAAGAAGCCGCTCTTCTATCACGCGGGGCGGCGGGATCTGGTGTTCGCATCCGAGCTAGGCGGCTTGGTTGCGTCGGGGCGCTTCGAGAGACGCCCCGACCTCGATGCCATCGACGAGTTCATCACCTTGCAATACGTCCCGGCGCCGCGGACGGCATTCGAGGGCGTCAAGAAGCTGCCCGCGGGGCATCGACTGGTTTGTGAGAACGGCGTCGTCCACGAACCTGAAGCCTACTACCGGCTGCGCTTCGATCAGCCGCGCAACGACGGAAGCGTCGAAGATCTCAAGCGCGAGCTTCTCGATCTCGTCGAAGAGTCCGTTCGCATCCGTATGGTTTCCGATGTCCCTCTTGGTGCGTTCCTGTCCGGCGGCCTCGACTCGTCGTTGATCGTCGCCCTCATGGCACGGCACACGTCGCAACCCGTGAAGACCTTTTCGGTCGGCTTCCCGAGCAAGGACCGCAGCGAGCTTCCCTACGCCAAGATGGTGGCAGACCGGTACGGGACTGATCATCACGAGATGGTGGTCGAACCCGACATGACCTCGGTCGTTCCCGACTTGGTGCGTCACTACGGGGAGCCCTTCGCCGACACCTCCGCTCTTCCCACCTGGTACCTCTGCCAATACACGCGAACTGGAGTGACGGTGGCCCTGAGCGGCGACGGCGGAGACGAAGCGTTCGCTGGGTACCGCCGCTACAAGCACTGCCGCACCGCGCGCAACATACGCCGCCTTCCGTGGCCCGTGCCGCAACTTCTCTCCGGGCTGCTCACGCACTTGCCCACCCCACAGGCCCGCGAAGTGCGCGACTATGGCGAGCGGATCATGCAGCCGGAGTCCGTGCGCTTCCTCGGCCTGACGGCGCCCATCCCGCACAAAGACCGCATGGCGATCTACACCCCAGCGATGCGCGAACGCTTCGCCCAAGACCAAGTCGCCGCAGAGTTCGAGCGGCTGTTCCAGGCGTCGCGCGCGCAAGACGTGGTCAACCGGCTGCTCGACGTCGACATCCAGACCTATCTCACCGACAACATCCTCACCAAGGTCGACATTGCATCCATGGCTCACTCGCTCGAAGTGCGCTGCCCCCTGGTCGACCACGAGCTCATGGACTTCGCTGCCTCCCTCCCCGGCTCGATGAAGCTTCGGGGACTCACGACGAAGTTCTTGCTGCGCGAGATCTCCAAGGACCTATTGCCACGGCCGATCATCACCCGCTCCAAACAGGGGTTCGGACTGCCCATGGACCGCTGGATGCGCGAAGACCTCGCCCCAATGTCGCGAGACGTGCTGCTCGACCAACGGGCACGAGAGCGTGGCATCCTGGACCCGGCCGCGGTGCAAGACATGTTGGCCCGCCATCAGCGTGGGGAGCCACGCGGCTTTCAAATCTGGACGATGATGATTCTGGAGCTTTGGTACCGGGAGTGCCTCGAAGGCGGCGCGGGCTCTGCCTAGCCGTTTACCGCCATGATGCTCCAGGCGATGATGAGCTGCGCCGCATAGTAGAGCGGAAGGCCCCAGAGCCGATTCATGAAGCCGGGTGCAACGAAGCGATCGCGTACGACCGCGATATCGGACGCGGTGAACATCAAGGCGCCGACCGGAATCATCCATGGCGCCCCGGCGGCGCCCGCACCGATAGCGACGACACACATCGCTGCGATGACCAGCATGTAAATGCCAATGGGCACGCGCATGTCCGGGGCGTGCGGAAACACCCAGCGCGCGATCAAGGCCATGAGCGGCGTTATCACCGCTGCGGCGACGAGGGCTGGCGTGAGGCTGATCGGAAGGCCGCCAAACGCCACGACGTACGCGACGTGCCCAAGGAGGAACGACACCAGACCCGCGATGAAGTACTTCTTCGCTTGGCCGAGAAGACAGACGTCACCGATGGCGCCGAGGACCAGGCCTGCCAGCACGATGTTGCCGTAACGCGAGTCGAGCGCCCCGAACCCGACCGCGGCGACGATGAACCCGAGCGAGGCCAACGGCTTGCTCACGGCGCGAACCGCGGGCAGGCCCTTCCATTCGCCAAAGAGGAGCCCCACCAGGCCCACTCCCGTCATCAGCTCACCCAATCCGTTGAGGGTCATCTCGCTCCGCTCCTTCCGCTCAGTTCTAGCGCCGATCCGTCTAGCGTTGCAACGCGGAGAGTCGGCTTACCGCAAGGGGCGCCGCTACGGCCAGTCGGGTTGGCCGGTCGTGGCAAGCACGGCGTTCCAAATATCCGACGCAAGGGGTAGCTGCTTCTTCTCGGCGACTGCGGTTGCGATGGGCACGTGCACGATCTCCTGATTCCAGTAGCCGATCATCGCGTCGGTCTTGCCCGCCATCGCGGCGTGAACCGCGGCTCGCGCCATTCGGTCGGTTAGAATCCGGTCCCAGGCGTTCGCGGGCACACTGCGGATGGCGTAGCTCGGGTCGATGTACTTGAGGTTGAGCTCGAGATTCCGCTCCGCGAAGTGCTGCTTGATCCGGTCACGCAAGAAGATACCGATGTCCTCGTAGCGCACGTTTCCTGAAGCGTCTCGCTGCATATCCTCGCGGGCGAGCAGATGCTGGCCGGCTCCCTCGGCAACCACGATCAATGCGTGGCCGCGTGTCAGGATGCGCCGCTCGAGCGTCTGTAGGAGGCCGCCCTCTCCCTCGAGTGGAAACGGCACCTCAGGCACCAGAACAAAATTGGCCTCTTGGCTTGCGAGGGCCGCTCCCGCCGCGATGAACCCTGCATCCCGACCCATGAGCTTGACCAGGCCGATGCCGTTGCGCGCACCGACCGCTTCGACGTGGGCGCCGCGGAGCACGTTGCTGGCGACCTCGAGCGCGGTGACGTAACCGAAGCTGAGCTCGACGAATGGCACGTCGTTGTCGATGGTCTTCGGGATACCAATCACCGACTTGAGCAGCCGGCGCTTTGCGATTTCTTCGTAGATGGCGTGCGCGCCGCGCTGCGTTCCGTCGCCGCCGATACAGAACAGGATGTCGATCTCTCGCGCTTCGAGGAAGTCCACGATGATCGCGGGCTCTTGCGCGCCCCGCGAGCTGCCAAGCACGGTCCCGCCAAGATGGTGAATGTTCTCGACGAAACGCTGGGTCATGAACGTCGGCTCGAGCCCCGAGTCCGGATTCAGGCCGACGTAGCCGTTTCGGACCCCGAGGACCCGGCGCACCCCGTAATTGTATGTCAACTCGAGGAAGCTCGAACGAATCACGTTGTTGATCCCCGGAGAGAGCCCGCCACAGGTCACGAACGCGACGGTCGTTTCCGCGGGATCGAAGAAGAGCTTGCGCCTCGGTCCCGCTTCCTCGAACGACAGCCCGTCCGCCTCCGGGGCTTCGCGCCCGATATGGCGCTTCACGCGGACTCGAACCGACTCGTCGGCAAACGTGCGCCCCTTGGCCTCGAGCGGAGACCGGAAGTTGCAAGGACCAAGGGTAGGAACCACTAAATCGCTCTGTGTCGGCATCGGTGCGCTGACTCTAGATCGTCGCCTCAGCGATGGCTCGGATTCTTTCAATCAGCCAGCAACGTAGGCATATCGACATACTGGGCAAGCGCTTGAACGATGCTTCGAGGCTCGACGGCTTCGACGAAGGGCAACGGAACCTGCGGCAGATTGGGGTATCGCTTCGCAAACTGCTTGGTGATGCGAGCGGTCGCCCGCTGGCGGGATTCCCTGTCGAGCCTCAGTGTGGCGAGAACTTCGCGGATCGCGCTGGTGGTTACATCAGTGGTTTCGAGCACGTGGGTCCAATCGCGCTCCGGTACGAAAGCCGAGTTGAGAAGGATGGCCTGCGGAGTCATCTCGAGCTTGCCGAGCTTTTTGACGAGGTAGTCGATGTCATCTCTCGCTGCCGCGGTCGGTGAGGCGACCAGAACGTAGCGCGTCTCGGGGCGGAGCAGGAGCTTGCTCGTATGTTCGTTGAGCAAGATGAAGCGTTTTCGGACGCGGGCCATCTCCGCGAAGAGTCCGGCAACATCGCGCGCCACGGGGCCCAACGCGCGCACCAGAAGCTGTTCGACGCGACCCATCTTGTCATCTTGCGACGCGATGCTGGTGCGCTTGCCGATCGCTGCCATCCAACCCACCGCACGGCCGCCAAGAAGCTTGGCCAAGTTTTTCGGATAGCTGATGAAGTCCACGGCGTTTCGAGATGGCGCGGTATCGATCACGACCACATCGACATCGTGCTCGACAATCGCGCGCCACGTGAGGCTGATCGCCGCCAGTTCGTGGATTCCGGGGACCGCGGCTTCGAGGACTCGATAAAGGCGGTTTTGGAGTAGCCGCTCGACCGCCTCGGGTTCCTCTTCGAAGAGAAACTCGACAAACGTGCGCAAAGCGTCCTCCGGATTGGGCATCAGCCCGTAGAGCTGTCCGCTTCCCGAATCCAATGAAAGAGCTCGCGCTTGCGTTCCTAGCTCGACACCCATTGCATCTGCGAGACGGCGGGCCGGATCGATGCTCACGATCAACACTCGCCGTCCGCTATTCGCCAAAGAGAGCGCGATCGCGGCAGACGCGGTTGTCTTGCCGACGCCGCCCCCTCCCACACACACGATGACCTCCGGATGACTCATGCCGCGCCTGCGCTACGCAGCCAGTCTGCCGCCGTTGCCGCTGTTGGGTCCTTGGCCGCTAGCGGCAGCAGCGTTAGCCCGGTGTCGCCTCCCCGTTCTTCTCCGTAGCGGTGCACCGTGTCGTCGAGCGCCTGCATGACCTGTTCGCGAATCGCATCGCGGACGGAGAGAAGAGCTGCAAGCTCTTGCGCTGCCTCGCCGATCGGACCCGGGGACTTGGACAGGGAAAGAGCATCGTCGAGCGCACCGGCCGGCAGCGCGTGCGGCACACGATTCACGACGAGCCGGTCTACCGAAAGGCCCATCTCCTTTTCGATTGTGTCGCAGAGGCTCAACGTTTCCCACAAAACGAGGCGCTCAGGAAGCGTCACGACGACGATGGAAGCGTGCCGCGGGGACACCAGCTCCTCTTCGAGCCTCGCACAGAGATCGTGCACTGGCCCACGACCGGTGAGCTCCCGTCCTTGCCGCGCGACCTTGAGCCACGCCACGCTGTGTCCCGTGGCAGGCATGTCGAACACCACCCGCTTGCCCGGATGCTCCTCGACGACCTGTCGCGCCAACTCCAACACGCCGAGCTCCCGGATGGCAGGTGCCGCGCGGATCAGAGGGCGCATCGCGAAGTTGTCGAGAGCGACCTTGGCAAGCATCGTAGACCCGAACACGGACGCCGCAGCTTTTACCACGGCACGACTCGGATCGATGACCACGCACTCGAGGCCACTCGGTCGATTGCGGAGGAGGCGTCGCCCGCTGGCGCCGTCTCCGAA
>CBDURI010000136.1:0-7442 GCA_965369435.1 uncultured bacterium | reverse complement strand
TTCTTGGAGTCGATTGTAGATCGGGTTAGCCACGAACCGACTCGTACGCGCATGCGCGAGGCCCTGCTCGCGCGGATTCCTCATGGTGAAGAAATTCGAGGGGTCACATGAGTGAAGTCTCGCCCGTGACGCCTTCGAGGCGCAAGCCGTTCGATGTACAGCGTGTACGCGAGGATTTTCCGGCGCTTCATCAGGAGGTGCACGCAAAGCCACTCGTCTACCTCGACAGTGCGGCAACCTCTCTCAAGCCTCGAGCGGTAATCGACGCGGTGGCCGACGTGTACGCGCGGGACTGCGCCAACATCCACCGAGCCGTCCATCTGCTTTCGCAGCGTGCGACAGCCCGTTTCGAGGAGGCACGCGAAAAGGTTCGCAGCTTCGTGAACGCGGCGAACAAGAGCGAAGTGGTCTTCACGCGAGGGACAACCGAGGCGATCAACCTCGTTGCACAAAGCTGGGGACGCGCCTATCTCCGCGAGGGCGACGAAGTCCTGGTGACGGAGCTCGAGCACCACTCCAACATCGTGCCCTGGCAGATTCTCTGCCAGCAAACAGGCGCCACGCTGGTCGTCGTGCCGATCACCGACCGCGGTGAGGTGTTGCGTGAAGCGTTCGAGCAGGAGCTCAGTGATCGAACTCGCTTGGTGGCACTCGCGCACGTCTCGAACGCGCTCGGAACGGTCTTGCCGGTGGCCGAGCTCATCGCGCTAGCGCACGACCGAGGCGCCGTAGTGTTGCTCGATGGCGCGCAGGCCGTGTCGCATGTCGACGTCGATGTGCAGGCGCTCGACTGTGATTTCTATGCCTTCAGCGGGCACAAGCTCTACGGCCCCACGGGGATCGGCGCGCTCTACGGCAAGGAGCGGCTGCTCGAGAGCATGCCGCCCTATCAGGGTGGCGGTGACATGATTCGGTCGGTCACCTTCGAAGAGACGACTTACAACGACCTTCCGTACAAGTTCGAAGCAGGCACCCCCAACATCGCAGGCGCAATCGGTCTCGGCGCGGCGCTCGACTACTTCACGTCGTTCGATCGGCAGGCCGTGTGCGCCCATGAGAACACCGTGCTTCGCTACGCTACCGAGGCGCTCGAGGCGGTCTCTGGCGTACGCCTGATCGGAACCGCGCCTGGCAAGGTGTCGGTCCTTTCTTTCTTGATGGACGCAGCGCACCCGCACGACATCGGCACGATCGTCGATTCGGAGGGCGTGGCGATTCGTACTGGGCACCACTGCGCCCAGCCGGTGATGGAGCATTTCGGTATTGCGGCGACCGCGCGCGCGTCACTCGGCATGTACAACACAACCGACGACGTAGACGCGCTGCTTGGTGCGCTTCGAAAAGTGCAGGAGATATTCGGCTGATGGACCTGCGCGAGCTCTACCAAGAGGTGATCCTCGATCACGGCAAGAACCCGCGGAACCACAAGTTCCCTGAACCGCACAACCGGGAAGGGCGCGGCTACAACCCACTGTGTGGCGACAAGATCACGCTTCGCTTGCAGCTGGACGGGGACACCATCACCGACGTCGGATTCGTCGGGCAGGGATGCGCCATCTCGCAGGCTTCGTGCTCCACCATGACGCAGGCGATCAAAGGCAAGACGCGCCCGGAAGTGGAGGAGCTGTTCTCGAAGTTCCATACGATGCTCACCAGCGACGAAGGGTCCGACGACTTGGAAGCGCTCGGCAAGCTCGCGGTGTTCGCGGGCGTCCGGGAGTTCCCGATGCGCGTCAAATGCGCCACCCTCGGCTGGCACACCCTCAACCAAGCCCTCGGTGACGCGGGCGGCGAAGCGACGACGGAGTAGAGCGGTGGGCGACGATATCGAACATTTGAAGATCCACAAGATCGAGCCGCGGTCCACATCCGACCACGTGTTCCTGCCACAGTCCGTCGGACATCCGCCGCCTTCTGAGCCCCCCAGCGAGGCTTACGCAGGGACCGGCGAAAAGCCGACCACACCGATCGATCCAAAGGAGGTCGAAGCCGCTGTCATCGCGGCTCTGCAGACGGTCTACGATCCCGAGATTCCCGTGGACATCTACGCGTTAGGGCTGATCTATGGTGTCGAAGTGAGTGAAGACGGTCGCGCCGAAGTCCGGATGACCCTCACCGCGCCTGCCTGCCCAGTGGCGGGCGCCCTCGTCGAAGAGGTCGCCGAAAAGGCGGGCCAAGTCGAAGGCGTCTCGACTTCACACGTCGAGCTCGTCTGGGACCCGCCGTGGAGCCCGGACCTGATGAGCGAAGCGGCGAAGCTAGAACTAGGGATGCTGTAGCTGCTCGGCAGTGAACGTGCCGGTCCAGGGCGCCTACGTCTTCTGCCCTGTGAACTGATCTTCCTTATGCTTGAACAGCACGTTGAAGCTCGTCAGTGAGCCGTAGCAGCCCGTGATGTACTGCTGGAGCTGCACCTTTTCCTCGTCGCTTAGGGTCTTGTTGCCGTTGACCTTCTGTTCGAGCACGCGGAGCTTGTCGCGGACCATTACGATCTTCTTGAAGAAAGCGTCGATGGGGATGCGCTTCTCCTGCGTTCCCTCCTTGCCGGGGACCAGGACTAGCTCTCCGTCGCTCCAGCGGTCTCCGATTTCGACATCGCGCAAACCGAGCTCGTCGAGAAGTACCTCGCGCAGGACTTGTCGGAAGGTTTCTTGATCCATGTCGATTCCAATCTCCGAGGGAATGATGGGCCGCGGCTTCGGAGCCGATTCGTCCCGATGTCGCCGTGGGGTGCCGGCCGCGGACTTGCGTTTGAGCGCTTGGTCCCAGGGCGTGTCTTTGGACTTGTGACTCGAACAGGTCGCCATGTCCTTGAGCGGCCAACGACCTTGCCCCAGACGACAATCGCCAACCCACGATGCATCCGGCTCTTCGCGCTTGCGAATATACCACCCGCACGACCCGCAACGGCCTGAAAGGTCCCGGCTCACGTGGGGGAGCGTAGGGCAGCGGAAGCGATCAATCCAGCGTCTCCCTCACGAAATCCGCGTACCCCTGTCCGGCTTCGGCGTAGAGGTTGAATGCTGCGTCGACTCCGTTCTCCTCCAGCTCCCGGACTTGGTCGTCGTGCTTTGCGGTCGCCGTCACCACGAGGTTGAATTTCTGCCTGAGCGCATGAAGCTCGGCGGCGGCGACGAGGTTCGCCCTGTGATTCGGTAGCGCCAACATGGCGCGTCTGAGCTTGCCCTCGTTGATGACTCGCTCGCAGAAGTCCAAGTCGGTGGGGTCGCCGCGCACCACGTTGCGCCCGTTCTCGACATGTCGCTTCACCGTGTCGGGATTGACGTCCACCCCGACCAACCGGTCTCCGAGCTCGCCCACCAAAGCGTCGTAGGTTCCCGTGCCGACTCGTCCCATTCCCAATATCAGCACCTCGGCGTTGGGCACATAGACCGGCCGTTCCTCCGGGAGACGTCTATCGGACTGGTAGCGCAGGAGTCTCGACCGCAGGCGGTTGTAGATGGCCGGCGCGGCGGAGTTGACCGGTGCTCCGATGATGAACGTTGCTGCCATGGCCACCGCGATGATGACCAGCCACTGGCTGCTCAGCCATCCGGTCGAAACGCCGACCGCCGCGACGATGAGGCCGAACTCGCTGTAGGTCGACAAGCCCAAAGACGCCATCATCGAGGTGCGTGCTCGAAGGTGAAAGCGGGTGAGAAGGCCAAAGAAGAGCGCTGTCTTGAAGGGGAGCAGCGCGACGAGCAGGAGCGCGATGCCGAGGTCCGAAAGGCTCGGGATGCCGTGAAGACCAATGCTGAGGAAGAAGCCGACGAGGAAGAGGTCTTTGAAACCCAGCAGCGACCCAGCCATCTCCTTGGCCTTGGGATGGTCCGCGACCAGCATGCCGAAGATCAACGCCCCCAGATTTCCCTTCAGGCCCACGAGCTCGAACAGCCCGAAGCCCGCGAAGGTCATCATGATCCCGAACAGCAACAGGAGCTCACCGTGGCCGCTCTTCTGCATCAGCCATTTCAAGACGTGGCGCCCGGGAAGCAGCGCCAACAACGCGAGGGCCCAGGGCGACGGCAACTGTCCTTCGGACGCGGCTAGGAAGACCACGGCAACCATGTCCTGCATGATCAGGACGCCGATCGCCGTCTGCGCGTGGAGCGAGGCAGACTGTCCCTGCCCCTCGAACACCTTGACGGCAAACACCGTGCTCGAGAAGCTCAGAGCAAACGCCACCAGGGCCGCGGTCCCGAGGTCGAGTGTCCCGAAGGCTTCGAAGGGGAGCAAAAAAAGGAGCAGTCCGAAGATAGCGACCGTGACCGCCATGTGTATCGTGGCGCCGGCCCATACAGCTGGACGCAACAGCGTGCCGATGCGCAGCTTGAGGCCGATCGAGAACAGCAGAATGGTGACGCCGAGATCGGCGGCATCCTCGAGGTCGGGGGTCGATACGTAGCCGGCGAGGTTGAGGCCGAAGCCGGCAAGCAGGAACCCGACGAGCGGTGGTAGACCCACGAATCGCACGCCGAATCCGAGAACGAAGGCGACGGTGATCATGATCGGAAACTGATCCACGGGGGTTCTCCTCTCGCGAGCTTCTAGACGCGACGCCCTTATACCAGGGCTGCTAGGCTATCGCGTGCTCTACTTCGCCTACGGCTCCAACCTCGACGAAGAGAACTGGGCGCTGTGGTGTCAGAGCAAAGGCCATGACGCCGCGTCGATCGAGCTCCTCGGTCCCGCGTGGCTCCCTGACTACGAGTTGGTGTTTCGCTATCAGTCGCGGCTCCGAAAGGGAGGCGCCCTCGACGTCCGCCGGCGCCATGGCACCGCGATTCCGGGGGCCTTGTTCCGGGTGCACGATTGGGGAGGGTTGGACGCGAAGGAGGGGGTGTCCGGCGGGTACTACCGGCGCATCTCGGTGACTGCGTTGACCGACGACGGACGGGCGCATTCGGCAACGACGTACGGCGTTTGCGACGAGCGTGTGCGGGATTTCGTGGCGCCGAGCCCGGAGTATCGTCAGATCGTGATCCGCGGCCTGACGCGCCTCGGTCACGCACACGACGGCTTTGTCGCAGCTGCCGATGGTGGCTCCGCTCCCGCGAACCCGACTGCCATCTTCGCGTACGGCACCTTGATGCGTGGCATGCGGAGCCACGCGCTGCTCGCGCCGCGCGTACGGCATACACACGGTTCTGCCCGAATCGTTGGCGCTTCGCTGATCCACATCGACTGGTACCCAGGGCTCGTGTTGAATGAAGGCGGCTCGGTGCACGGGGAGCTCTACGAGGTCGACGACGTCGCCGCGACGCTCGAAGCGTTCGATTCGTACGAGGACTTCTCTGGCTATGGCGGAGAAGGTTCTCTCTACCGGCGCGCCTTGGTCAGTGCAGTCACCAGCAGTGGATCCGTGCTTGCGTGGACCTACGTTTACCTGGGCGATCCCGACGCGTTTCCCGCGATCCCATCGGGGCGCTGGACGGGAGCTTGACGCCCCCGCGAGCAGCCGTAAACTGGAGGCGAAATGAAGATTCATTGCGACATTCTGCGTAACTACTTTTGGTACACCGACTGAGGTGGCCTGCGCGTTTTGTCGCTCAAAGGCCGCCTCTCAGGGCGGCTTTCTTGGTTAAGAATCCAGGGTCGTCGTGAGAGGGGCTGGGAGCTCCGACGATGGCACGGACACCAAGAAACCAAGCTCAGAAAAGGCACTCCCGCGTCCAAGCACGACCGCGGCGGGCCACCGTGGTGCATGACGGTTCAGCGTTCCAGCTCGCTGCGGACCTGCGATCGTACGGCTTTGATGTGGTCGAGGGGCCGCTGTTGTCGTCTGCCGCTGCGCATGATGACCCGGGCGCCCTTGCGGTCATCGCGACACGACCCGGCGTGACGCGAAACGAGCGTTTGCGCGAGTGGACGCACCAGCTGTGCTGGAAAGGCGCCACGCTGCTTGCGGTGGGCGCCGCGGTCGGCCCGGTCGCCGAGTTCTTCGGCGCTCCGCGCACCTGCCCGCCAGAGCCACGCGTCGGCGGCCGATTGACCAACGTCGCCTCGGTGAGCCAGGGCCTGTTCTGCGGCCTACCGGGCGAGTTCCGCCTGGCGCTTGCCGCGGGAGACCGCTTCCCGGTGTCCGACCTGAGCACCGAGTTCGGCGCCACAGCCTGGAGTCAAGACGGCGAGCTCATCGGCGCCTCCCACGTGTTTCGACCGGTACACTTGCTGCACGCCGCGGCGCTGGAGAGCAGCGAGGTCCGGCCGGTGGTCTTGAGGAACCTGTTGCGGTTGCTGCGCGATAGGGGGGGTAGGGCGTTCTAAGCGGCAGTGTCAGTGGCGGGGTGTGCTACGCCGTCTTCATGTCCGATCCTCTCGTTCTCACCGAACTCGATACCGACGGTGTTCTCACCGTCACCATGAATCGACCTGCGCGTCGTAACGCCTTCAACTCGGAGGCGTTTCTGGCGTTGCGGGATGCGTTTGCTGATGCGAGCTCCGATCCGAAGGTGGCTGTCATGTTGCTCACGGGTGCGGGGGACGACTTCAGCTCGGGGCTGGATCTTTCGGCGGTCGAGATGAATGCAGATGGGCCGCCGCCTTTCGAGCTGATGATGGACGCGATCTGCGCATTCGATAAGCCGCTCGTCTGTGCCGCCAAGGGGTGCGCCATCGGCTTCGGCGCTACCGTGCTCTTTCACGCCGACGTCGTTTACCTCGGGCAGAGTGTGAAGATGCGCTTCCCGTTCGCGAGTCTGGGTCTAGTCACCGAAGCTGCTGCCGCCTATCTGGGGCCCGCGACCATTGGCTACAAACAGGCAGCCGAGTTGCTGTTCACAGCCGAGTTCTTCGGGGCGGACAAGGCGCTCGAATACGGAATCGCGACGCGGGTGTACCCCGACAGCGAGCTCGTGGCTCAGGCACTCGAAAAGGCGCGCGAGATGGCGCAGTGGCCGATCGATTCGCTCGTTGAAATCAAACGGCTCATGAAGGCGATGCACGGCGACAGGGTTGGGCTTGCCCGCAAGCTCGAGATGGAAGGCTTCGGCAAGTTGATGGGATCGCCGGCGAACATGGAAGCGTTCTCCGCCTTCATGGAGAGGCGCGCGCCCGACTTCAAGCAGTTCCGCAAATGAACGATGGGCCTCAGCCGAGCTCGAGCGCTGCCTGACACAAAATGACAATTCGGACGGCTCCGGCACTCAGATTGTAATAATCCCTTGAGCATGAATGTCGACGGTGCCCGACGAACCCGTCTTCCGTCTATCCTTGCGCAAGCTTACGCGGGCCCTCACCCGTATGGATTTCCCTGACAATGCCGAACACAAGTTGGAGACAAAGGTGCGTCTGTGTGGGCTGCATGTTTGACGTGTTCTCGGCAAACCGCTACTTGCGACGCGTGCTGCGGGGAGTGTGGGCGTAGTGGTGTGCCCCGCGCAATTACGGAGGAGAATCACTATGACCAAGAACATTTTTCGACTGGGGCTCGTCCTCGC
>CBDURI010000135.1:0-7450 GCA_965369435.1 uncultured bacterium | reverse complement strand
CTCGACCCCTTCTTGGACGAGGCGCAAGCGCGTTCGCTCGTCGCGCTCTGCGAGGATTTCGGGAGCTACGGTATGTACTCCGAGGAGGGCCTCAACGACGGCATTGGTGAAGGGCTACCGCAGCGCTTCGATGCCGCCTTCAACTTCGTGCGCACCGGCGGCAGGTTGGGGCGCCGAGACACCGACCTTGGGACTCTCGTTGCTCGGACCAACTATTTTCGGGAGACCTACGCGTACGGCGACCGGATCTTCGCGCCAGGAATCGAGGCGCTCTACCAGAACGAGGGGCTTGTCGAGGCGGCCAAGCAGGTCTTCGATCGTCCCATCGTCGAGCCAGCGATCGTCTACGCGAACATCTTGCTTCCCGGGCAAGAGCTCGCCGTCCACACGGACGTACCGGAGTTTCGCGGGCTGAACCGCAAACGCCACCCCCAGTGGCTCCTCGTAGTCGCGCACCACTCGGGCCTATTCGACGAATACCGCATGCCCATCGCCACGTCGGTCTCTTGGTATCAGGACACCGCCGGCGGCGAGTTCGCCTTCTATCCCGATGGAATTGATAGCGCCGCCCGGGCCCACGCGGTGAGCTTCAACACGGCCGTCATCATGGACACCGACAGTGTGTTCCACGGGGTTGACCGGGTCGTGGAGGTAGACCAGCCCATGCCGATCTTCTTACCCCGCATGCGCGTCTGCGCCGAGGGCGACCGCCGCTGGGTCGTGCGCGACGGCGATGAGGTGGTCGGACGCTATCATTGGGACGACATGCGCTTCTCCATCTCGTGGAAGGCCTACTGCTTTCGGGACGAAGCAGAGCGTACCGAATGGCGCGAGCACAGCCGCGACCTCGACATAGACGTCGTACTCGAGAAGTTGTGCGCTGACTTGCGCGAACGCGACCGCATCGGCGACAAACGCCCCCCCAACCGCGACCTAGCCGAAATCCTAGTCAACGAATACATAACCTTCCCCTAGGGGACACGCACCCCCCCGAAAACAGCACTCTTGTCGGCTACTTGCGATGCATACCGCGACAATCCGGCTGACGTGGTGCTCGCGGACCTGCTATGCGTGAGGCGAGATGGGCCTGTACGACCGTTATGTTCTTCCGCGCGTCATCAACTTGGCTTGCTCCTCCAAGCCGAACATGAAGCAGCGCGAAAAACTCGTTCCGCTCGCCGAGGGAGATGTCCTCGAAATCGGCATGGGTAGCGGCTTGAATCTCCCTTATTACGATACCGGCAAGGTTCAGAAGGTTTGGGGTCTCGAGCCGTCGGAAGGCATGCGCAGGCTTGCGCGGCGGAGGCTTGCGGACTCGACGCTCAATCTCGAGATGATCGACTTGCCGGGCGAGGAAATCCCCCTGGACGCCAACAGCGTGGATACGGTACTGGTGACGTACACGCTGTGCACCATCCCCGACGCGGACCGCGCCCTTCGCGGCATGCGGCGCGTCCTGCGGCCGGGCGGCAAGCTCCTGTTCTGCGAGCATGGCATCGCTCCGGATGCGGGCGTCCGAACGTGGCAGGCCCGAATCAACCCCATTTGGCGCAGGTTTTCGGGAGGTTGCAACCTCAACCGTGACATCCCCAGTATTCTCGAGTCCTCGGGCTTCCGGGTGGTCGCCGACGAGCGAATGTACATCCCAGGGCTGCGGCCTCTCTCCTACAATTACTGGGGCAGCGCGGTCGCCGACTGAGGCCCGTTCCCTGCCTGCGGTTGATCCGCTAGGATGTTCGACAGTGGGGAAGGGAATCGCGTGGTTGAGCTTGTTGGCGGGTGGCGCTCTTTGCTCCACCTCGCTCGGCTTCTTTCCCGCCGACTACCTGGTGCTCGAGGCGCCACGCCGGGTTGTCCTCGGCGGCGGCGTGGTACTCGTGCTTGCTGGTTTCATGCTCTTGGCGCGCGATCACCGGGCCAGTGATTCAATCGCGTCGCTGCTGCTCCTCGCATTCGCCGGCCTCGTTGGCTGGGTGACTTTCTACGCTCCCGCAGGAACGCTCCAGCGCGTTATTCCGTTTATTCCGGCAACGGTCAACGACACGGCTGGGCGCCTGCTGTTTGGTCTCGGTGTCGTCACATGCGTGGGCCTGGCGGCGTGGGGGTTGCGGCGCTTGTTCCGATAGGCATCACGACTCAGGGGTCTGATGCGTTGACTGCGCAGATTCGTTGACGCAACGCCGGCGTCGGTTCGTCTTCGATGGTGTGCTCGTAGGCCACGATCGTGAGTCGGGGCGCGAAGGCGTCTAGTAGCTCCGCTGGATTGAGTAGGAAATCGGGGTTGCTCGGGCCGCCGAGCTTTTCGTTTCCCTTCGCGAAAGTCTCGTAGATCAGGACGCCACCCGGCGCGAGCGACTCCACCAAGCGTGGCAGGTTAGGACGGTGCAGGTAGTTGGTGACGACGATCCCTTCGAAGTAGCGACCGCTAAACGGCCAGTCGCCGGCTTCCAAGTCGGCCTTCATGACCTCGACGTTTTCGTTCTGTGACAGGTCTTCCATGCGACTGACATCGATGTCTACGGCGAGAAGGCGGTATCCCATCGCGCTCAGGTACCGGGTATGACGGCCGCTTCCGCAAGCGAGGTCCAACACGAGCCCGCCCTTGGGAATGAGCGACGCAAAGCGCTCGACCCACGGGGAGGCAACTTTGTTGGACTCACTCACTGCTCCCCCAGCATCTCGTCGATCTGTAGGGCCCAGGTGTGGGCGTCACCGGGCCACCGGGCCGTGACGAGATTGCCGTCGCGGACGACGAATCCGTGTTGCGGCGCCTGCATGCTGTCGCGGCTCGTACCGCCCGGGCCGGTATCAAAATCCGCGTTCGATGCGAGCACGGCGCGCACTTCGTCCTCTGTCGTAATCTCCGGGTACGTGCGGTAGTAGTCGCCCATCCAAAGCCGGGTGAGATGGTAGCCGGTCATCTCCAATCGATTGATCAGCGACGTCACTTTGCGCCCGTGGATTACGGAGCGGCCGTTTGCGGTTTGGGCTCGGGCCAGGACCAACACCCCGTGGCAGATCGCACCTACGGGTTTGTCGGCCGCCATGAAGTCCGCCGCGATCTGTTGGAGTGTTTGGGATTCGAGATAGGGCTTCACGCATTTGTCGTGGCCACCGGGAAAGACAAGCGCATCGAACGCGCCGCGCGCCGCCTCTTCGTAGGTGATGGGGTTCTGAAACGCGTCGCTCGCGATCATCTCGGCATGAGCCGCGAGGCCGTTGGCATCTGCCCGCAGAACATACTTGAGCAGGCCCAGACCTTTGCCCGTCACCATGATCGGATCGGCGCTTGCGGGCTTGCCATCTGGCGTTGCGAAGGTGACCTCGTGGCCCCGTTCGGAGAGGACCTTCCAAGGGACCGCAGCCTCGGTCGGATCAAACCCGAGCGCCGGCAGTGGGATCAAAACACTACTCACCGAATGCCTCGCATCCTCAAATGCCCAGGTTCGCGAGACTCTCGGAGACGCTTCGGAGGATGTCGGCGAACTTCGGGTGTGACGTCTCGAATTGTTCGATGAGCCCTGAGACGCGTCCGCTGAGCGACCCCTCCGCAGCTCGCTGGTCCCTGGTGTCGGTCTGGTCGAGTGCCTCGTTTATCTCTTGCATCGCCTGCACTAGCGCCTGGCGGTCGTCGGGCCCGATCTGTTCGCTGGATTCGAGCTCCTCACGAAGGGCGCCCAGTGCTTTTTTCAACTCCTGACGCGGCATGCTCGCAATCTTACCCCGATGCCACCGTGACGACAATGGTGGCGACGTAGCCGGCGGTGGCATCGCCCGTGACCATCGCGAGTGGCGGCAATGCTCCTCCGCTGACGCCGTCCAGGTCGTTCGGGGTGTCCTTTTGGCCCCGGGCTTCGTAGGGCGGTGTGGCATAGATCCCGGCCGACACATTTTCGGGGAAGTAGAGCTGCGAGGTCGCTTCGGTGAGGCTCGACGTGTGCCCCTTGAAGTGGCTGTGGGTCGTGCGTCCTGGGTACCAGCCCGGGTAGATGGTCTCGAACTGGGCGACGCCGTTCGCATCGGTTACCTGGGTGCCACGCAGGAACGTCTGCCCGGTGGTGTCGAGACCGCCGAGCTGCCCGGCGAAGCCCGAGTACACGCCGTCCGCGTCACAGTGCCACAGATCGACTGCGAGATCTTTGAGCGGTGCGCATGCCTCGCTTTGCACTTGCGCCACGAGGCGAAGTGACGCGCCCGACTTGCCTTCGGTGATGTCGCTTCGGAGCTGGTCGAGGTCGAGGTAGAAGGGCCCCGCCGTCTGTTGCGGGTACACGGTGCAGGCATTCGCGCCGCCCGAGCCACCTGTCCCAGCGCCGGTGCCGCCGGTGCCGCCCGAACCACCTGTCCCAGCACTGCCTTCAGAGCCGCATGCGCCGCTTCCGACCAGGGTCGTCGCGGCGACGCCAGCAAGTACGTTGCGTCCAAAATCTCGTCTCGTCAGGGTCATCGCGGCTCCAACAGGTTAGGACTCACAGTGTAGCCGCTCCTCCAGCTCCATCCACCGAGACATCAGGCGCTCGAGCTCGTCTTGGATCTCGCCCTGGCGCTCTACCATCCTGGGGACCTCGGACGCCCTTTCCGCGTACAGTGCCGGGTCCCCCAGAGTCGCCTCGATTTCCGCGGCGTTCGTCTCGGCCTGTTCGATCGACGCGACGACCTCCTCGAGCTCGATCTTCTCTTTGTACGATAGCTTGCCCGGCTTCGACGCGGCACGGCGCTTCTTTGGCTTGTCGGCTTCTGAACGCAGAGGCTCGCGGGCAGCGTCACGTTCAGCGCGCCTTTCGCGATAGTCGCTGTAGTTGCCCGCGTAGGCCGTGACTCGGCCGTCATCTTCGAAGGCCAGAATCCCGGTCGCTACGCGATCGAGGAAATACCGATCATGACATACGAGGAGGGCGGTCGAATCGCCCTCGACGAGCATGTCCTCGAGCGTTGCGAGGGTGGAGACGTCGAGATCGTTGGTGGGCTCGTCGAGCAGCAGCACGTTCGCGGGTAAGAGCAGCATCTTGGCTAGTGCCGCGCGAGCGCGTTCGCCCCCCGAAAGGACCGCTACCGGGTCGCGTGCGCGATGTGGTTCGAACAAGAAGCGCTTCAGGTAGCTGCGAATGTCTAGTGACTTGCCCTGAAAGTCGACGTGGGAGCGATCCCCCGCGACGTTGTGCTGCAGAGATTGCTCTTCGTCGAGGCCACTTCGGCCCTGATCGAAGTAGGCGAACTTGGTGTTCTTCCCGACGACGACGCGCCCGCTCGAAGGTTCGATCTCTCCGAGGATGGCCTTGAGGAGGGTGGTCTTCCCCGCTCCATTGGGGCCGACGATGCCCACGCGTTGGCCCCGTTGCAGGACGAGGCTCAACGATCGCACGAGCTCCCGCCCACCGAGCTCGAGGCTGAGGTCGTGCGTCTCTAGAACGGTGCCACCGAGCCGCTCCCTCTGTAGCTCGAAACGCGCAACCCCTTCCGCTTGCGGCCCTCGAGTATCACGCAACGCGACCGCCCGGTCGACGCGAGCCTTGGACTTCGAAGTGCGAGCTTTGGGCGAACGTCGCAGCCATTCGAGCTCCGTGCGCAGCAGGTTCTTTCGGTTGGATTCCGCTCGTGAGGCGTGGGCCATGCGCTCTGCCTTGGCCGCGAGGTACGATTGCCATCCCCCGGCGTAGCTGTGGACCTGTCCTCGATCGATTTCGATTGTGCGTGTGACGACGCGGTCGAGCACGTAGCGATCGTGGGTGATCAGGAGGAGCGCGCCGCGGTACTGCTGTTTGAGATACGTCTCGAGCCATTCGATCGTGTCGGCGTCGAGGTGATTCGTTGGCTCGTCGAGGATCGCCAGCGTCGGCTCTTCGACCAGCAGCTTGGCCAACGCGATGCGTCGCCGCTCCCCGCCGCTGAGCTCCGAGACCGGTCGCAGAATGTGACGCATGCCGAGTTGTTCGAGCAGAACGTCGACGCGGCGGCTCCGTTCCCACCCGCCCAGACGCTCTACTTCGTGCGCGCTCGCCGCCTGCTCGCTCAGCAGCTCTTCCCAGCCCGGTTCTTGCGCAGCGATGCGATGGCTCACTGCCTCGTGACTCCGGAACGCATCCGCCCAGGCCCCGAGCCCGTCGAACACGATGTCGCGAGCGGTACGGTCCATCGGCAGATCGGGCTCCTGGGACAGGTAGCGAATCGTGGCTTCCCGTCGTCGCGCGACGCGTCCCTCATCGGCCGTCTCGATACCGAGAAGAATACGGGCGAGGGTGGACTTACCAGCGCCGTTCGATCCGACCAGCCCGACGCGCTCGCCCTCGTGAATCGACAGGTTGACTCCGTCGAGAAGGGTCAGCTCCCCGTATGACTTTCTCAAGTTCTCAGCGACTAGAATGGGCACCCGGAGGGGTAACACCCCGAGGCGCAGTGGGCCAGCGAGGTGATCTTACGATACCCTATGAAACGACCGCGTTGGACCTGAGGGGGGAAGCACTGTGGGCAAATTTTCTCGAACTACGTCATTGATGCACGCCTCGTGGGATGTGCTGAAGCAGGATAAGGAGCTGCTCCTGTTCCCATTGCTCTCGGGCATCTGCTGTGTGCTGGTCTTGGCTTCATTTGCCGGCCCCATACTGGCGATGACCGACTGGCAAGCAGCCAGCGAAGCCGTGGCGGCACAAGAGCTGCTGGCATCCGATGGCGACCTGTCGACCACACAAGCGTGGCAGATGCTCACGCTGTTTCTGTTCTACCTCTGCAACTACTTCGTGATCATCTTCTTCAATGCGGGCCTCATCGCCTGTGCACAGATTCGCATGGAAGGGGGAGATCCAACCGTGAGCGACGGCTTGCGCGCAGCCTGGGCCCGCCTGCCTGCGATCGCTGGTTGGGCGGTACTCGCTGCCAGCGTGGGCATGCTGCTTCGACTGATCGAACAACGCTCGAATCTGGTGGGCAAGATCGTCGTTGCCCTCCTCGGGATGGCGTGGTCCCTCACGAGCTTTCTGGTCATCCCGATCCTCGTCATCGACAACGAGAGTCCAGTGGGCGCACTCCAACGCTCGGCGGCTATGCTCAAGAAGACCTGGGGCGAGCAGCTCATCGGCAACTTCAGCTTCGGCCTCATTTTCATGCTTCTCGCGCTGCCGGGAATACTGGTCCTGGTGGTCGGAGTCACGGCCCAGAGCGTGACGCTCATCGTCTTCGCGGTGCTCTATTTCATCGGGATCGCGCTGGCGCAGTCCGCCCTTCAGGGGATTTTCCAAGCGGCGCTCTACCTATACATGCGGGATGGCGAGGCGCCCGAGGGCTTCGAGGCCGCGGCGCTGCAAGCGTCGATCGGACACGGCTGACACGAAGCACTCCGGTTCTTTGGCGGCGATTCGTCTCCTTGGTACCTTAGGCCCATGTTCAACTGGCTGCTGAGTGTGACGGTCCTCGTGGTCCTGATTCACTTCAAGCTATGGGCGGGCGTGGGGCTCTG
>CBDURI010000134.1:0-7471 GCA_965369435.1 uncultured bacterium | reverse complement strand
CCGTCGCGATGTTCCAACTGCCATTCGATAGCGCCCGCCGGAGAGACAGGAACGACAACAACAATGACATTCACGGAAGCAGCCGTGGAGGTTCTCCGCTCGGCCGGGAAGCCCCTCCACTACAAGAAAATCACCGAAATTGCGATCGAACGAAATCTTCTATCGCACGTCGGTAAAACCCCCGAAACCACCATGAGCTCGAGGCTCTCCACCATGGTCAAGAAGGACCGCGGCGATGCCCCGATCACCAAGGTCAAGCCAGGTGTCTTCGCCTTGCGGGATCTCCCCGACGAGGCGGTCCAAGCGCCGGACAGCGCCGCGGAGCGGAGCGACGCCCCAGGGGCGGCCGCGGCAGACGGAGCCGTGGCGGAGGTCGAATCCTCTTCGGCCGCAGACGGAGACACGACCCCCGTTGAGGCGGGCGACGCGGAGCCGAGCGTCGTGGCGCAAGATCTGCCGGGTGCGGACGTGTTCCCGGAGGAAGACGACGATGACGAGTTGATTCTCGCCAACCTCGACGACGACTCCCGTGAGGGCCGCAAGCCGCGCAAGCGCCGTCCCCGCCGTCGCCGCGAACGGGATTCCGAGGGTGGATCGAGCGCCGAAGGCCGATCGGAGCGCCGGTCGCCGCCTCGCAGCAGGTCCCGCAAGGAGCCCCAAGCGCCAGCGACCCGCGCCGCCCAAGCAGGTGAGCCGGTCGGCCGGGACCTGGCCGACGCCATAGAAACCTCGCTTCGCGGCCGCAGCCGCCAGACGAGGACCCTCGTCCAGCTCGCCGAGGCCCTGATCGATACAGGCCGCCTCGCAGGGACTCCTGCTCTGCTGGCCCCGACCCTGGGTGCCGCCATCCGAGGCGACAACGCCAAGCGGCAGGCCGCGGGCGGGCGCCCGAGATTCCGCGAGGGAGACGGGCTCGTCTCCTTGATGGAGTGGAGTCTGCCAAGCGACGCCGTCAACGCCGAGCGCGACGCGGTGCGGGCCGCAGACCGGCAGCGGCAGAGTGTCCGCCGAGCCTTCGTCAAGCGCCTGCGCGACTTGCCCGACGGCGCATTGCTCGAGCTCCTCGCCACATGGCTCAACGCAGTCGGCGTCCAGTCGCTGCGCGCGGTGCGCACCGATGCGGGTGATTTCAGCCTTGCCGGTACGCTTCGCCGAGGCCCTGAAGAAACACCGCTAGCCATCACGATCTACCGCGGCAAGCAGCCCATTGGTAACGACGCCGTCGTGGCGCTGCGCGGTGGGCTCCACCATTTCGATCATGCACGCATGGGCTGGGTGATCACGCTCGGTCAGGTGCGTGATGGCACCGTCATCGAGGCACACGCCGAAGGCGCCGCACCTTGCGCGCTCTTCGACGGCGATGCGCTGGCCGTATCGATGGAAGAGGTTGGTGTGGGCATCCGGCGGGCGTCGCTTCCGCTAGCTGTGCTCGATGTCGACCTTCTCGACTCGCTGGGAGGCGCTCCCGGGCGCGCCAAGTCCTCGTCCGCGCGCAACCATTCGAACACCAACGGCGACGACAACACGGAGTCGGACGGCACCAAGCGCCGCCGGAGCCGACGCCGAGGCGGCCGACGCCGCGGAGGCAGTGACGAGACGGACGCGGCGGGCACGGAGACGGCACCGAACGAATCGGCAGCCGCCAGTGAGATAGCTGACACTCCCGAGAGCAGCGACGCTGAGCCGGTGAAAGTCGAAGTGGAGTCGATGTCCAATCCGGAACTCCCCGAAGACAAAGAGAAAAAGTCTGCAGAGCCCGCTCCGGTCCCGGAAGTAGAAGCCGAGTAGCTGTAGTCAAAAAGATACACCTGAGTCGCCTGCGGGTGGCGCAAGGTATGCGCATGCCCTACCGTGGCCGCCTCTTGATGGCTATCGGGAGTACAGCATGCGTATCGCACTATTGCTCATCGGCGTTGTTTTCATCAGCGCGTGGCACTCGCATTCCGAGGCGGGTCCCTCGTTCAGCGAAGTTGTGCCCGCGCCTGCCGCCGAGGGCATCGACTATCGCAGCGCCCTTGGGGATCACCCCACGTCCCTCGCGCTAGCACGCGCCATCGACGCTCGCCTGATCGTTCGTGAGAGCCGCCAAGGTGAGCCCATCCACGTTCAGCACTGCCGAGTGAGCGACGGTGGGTGCCGGGCCCGCATCGCGACCTTGTCACGATTGATCACCGAAGCGAGCAACCGCGCAGGGGTCGACCCTTTTCTGACTGCGGCGATCGCCGTGCGCGAGTCGGGTCTCAACCCACTGGCGGTGAGCCCGGTCGGGGCTCGCGGTGTGGTCCAGCTAAACCCGAAGTACCGGGGGAAGACGGTGCCTTTCGTGTACAACGAGCGGTACCGTGAGAAGTGCAGCCGCCGCCCGGGCGCGTGTCAGCGCGAGGTCCTCGAAGCTGGGCTTGGGCTCTACGAATGGGCGGTCATTCGGTGCGGAGGCGACGTCGAGAAGGGCCTTGCCTGGTACAACTCCGGCCACTGCGACAAGCGCAATGGCTACGCCTCGTCCGTCCTGCGCGAACGTCGCCGGCTCCTCCGGCTCGCCAAACAGGCAGACCCCGGCCTTCAGGCCGTTTTCGTCGACTAAGCACCCGATTTCTGGGTCACGATGAGCCTCTCAAAGGCCTTCCCCACGGCCTCGGCGACGCTCTCGACGAGGGCCGTTTCGTTCGAAGGATCGTTGGCGCACAACACCCCGACCATGCGCGCGCCGATCATCACCGGAACGATGACGACCTCTCGGCCGTGGCTGCCGAAAGCCGCCCGAAAGAGGTGGTCGGCAGCCGTCTGCCCATAGGCCCCGTGGAAGGCGCGCCCGGTGTGCAGGACCTCATTGAGGATCGAAGGGTTACTCGCAGGCACCCATAGGCTTCGAATGCCGGCGCTCGTCACATCTCCACCGGCGCCGTCCCATCCACGGAACACGCCCTTGCGCAACGCCAGGAAGGCCGCACCTCGGGAGACGGCCAGGCATGCATGGCACGCGATACGCACGATGTCGTCGCGCGAGGTAGCGCGGGCCAACTCGGCGAGGTGGCCATCGATGGCCGAGTCGGACGCCGTCGGTGGGCGAACACTGGTGGGGGGCAACGATGCGGGTGCCGCCGGGGGAGCTCCAGAGACGACCGGCAACGGGATGTGGCTCGACTGTGGGGTCCACGACACCTCGCGTTCGGTAATCGAGCGGCTCCACGCGCGATCCCACGCCGGGCTTGCGGTGGCTGCAAGGTCGGGAAGTGAGGGGTCGAAGGCGGACAGCGTTCGACCGGTAGCGAACTCAGGCTTTTCCTGGACGAGAGGGACGATCCCGCTCGGCGTACGCGAGCGCGCCCTCACCACGGGATGGGTCATGGGCGCCGCGCGGGCCGGTGGATAGGCACGGTCGATCGACGCGAGGAGATCGGAAAGCTTGGCCACGGTTGGCAAGATGCTTCCTCCGAGCGCTTCGCTGACCTTGGCCACCGCACGTTCGTCGGTGGGATCGGCCATCGCCACGATGGCGCCCGCGGGGCTCGCCTGCAGCGGCATCGCGCAGAGGTCGTGCGCGTCGCTTGCCGGCAAACGTCGAACGAGATCGCCGTCGGCGCGAGCCAACTCTTGGGACCCGAGCATGGGACCGAAGCCACGGGTCACGAAGAAGCCCGCTAAGACGCGCTCGTCGAGGCCGCTCGCGACCAGGTTCTGAACGACCTGCCCGGAAGGTAAGACCGGGTCTCCGCCACCGCTAGCGCTCGCCTGCGCCTCGGTTACGAGCCCGGCGTCGACGAGCTGCTCGACCAATCGCTCTGCCATACCTGATTCCTAGCCAGCGTCCCCGCGCGCGGCAAGCCCGTGGGTCCCGCGTGCGACAGGCGGCTGAGGCTGATAGCATCCGGCTTCAATGGCTCGTGTGCTGCACATCGAGGACGATCCCAACAATCGGCGCCTCGTGCAGAAGCTGCTCGGGGCGGCCGGGCACGACGTGATCGAGGCGGAGGGGGGTGTTGAGGGCATCCAGTTGGCTCGCGACACCCTACCGGATTTGGTCCTGGTGGACATCAACATTCCGGACCTCGACGGATATGAGGTCACCCTGCGGCTTCGTGGGATGCCAGCCCTTCAGGAAATCCCCATCGTGGCTATTACGGCCGAGGGGGACCGCGATTCCACGCTGGCCGTCGGCTGCGACGGTTTCATCGCGAAGCCGATCGACGCGGCGCACTTCGTCGGGACCATCGAACAGTTCCTCCGGGGGCATCGAGAAAGCGCCGACGACGGAAGCGACAGACTGCTTCGCGAGCGCACCCAAAAAATCGTAGAACGGCTCGAGAAGAAAATCGTCGAGCTCTCCCACATGAACCAGCGGCTCGAGGACATCGCGCGGCTTCGTCGCGAGTTTCTCCAGAACGTGAGTCACGAACTTGCGACGCCGATGACACCGGTCGTCGGCTACCTGCGGCTGCTGCTCAACGAAGAACTGGGACCCCTTACCGATTTGCAGCGCAAGTGCCTGGGGTCGATCGAGACGTCCACACAACGCCTTCGTTCCGTCGTCGACACCCTGCTCGACGCCAGCTCCCTCGAAACGGGGCGCATGCACTACTACACGCGCCCATACGATTTTCGAGACATAGCGACCAAAGCGATCGATCAAATCCGCGCCAAGCTCGACGAGCGCGATGTCACATTCATCGAGCGCGTTCCCGAGGAGCCGATGCCTGCCCAAGGGGATCCCGACAAGCTCCTGCGGGCGATGGCCCACGTGCTCGACAACGCGTCGAAGTTCACGCCCACGGGCGGCGAGGTCGCCGTCGAAGTCCGCCCCGATGGGGATGGTCACCTGCTGTTCGCGGTCGCCGATAGCGGCCCCGGCGTTCGTCCCGAGCACATCGCGCGCATCATGGAGCCCTTCTATCAAGTCGATGGGTCGGTGACCCGCGATCACGGGGGCGTCGGCTTGGGGTTGGCATTTGCGCGAAGAGTGACCGAAGCCCTTGGCGGCGGTATCGAGATATCGAGCCCGCCGGCCGGCGAGGTCGCGCAGCGGCAGCTCTCGGGCACCCTCGTAGAGCTTCGGGTGGGGCGCGTCCCCGAGCGCCCCGAGACGCAGGCGTGATCTATCTCGACCACCATGCGGCCGCACCGACGCCCGATGCGGTCCGCCAAGCCATGCATGAAGCGGCCGCGGCCGCATGGGCCAATCCGTCCAGCACGCACGCTGCCGGACGCGCCGCGCGGCAACTGCTCGAGACGGCTCGCGAGGATGTCGCGACCTCGATCGGAGCCGAGGCGGCGGACGTGGTGCTGACGGGGGGAGGCACCGAGGCCTGCAACCTCGGACTCCGTGGGCTCGCTCGGAGCCGCAGTCGGGTCGTCACGAGCCAAGTCGAGCATCCCGCTGTCGCCGAGAGCGTACGACGGCTGGGCGCCGAAGGGCGCGAGGTCATCTCTCTGCGCGTCGCCGGGGGCCGGCCGCCGAGCGGCGACGAGCTGGCCGCGCACTTGGGTCCGAACACCCTCGTCGCGATCCAATGGGTCAACCATGAGACCGGCACCGTGTTCCCGATTCACGAGTATGCGGAGGCCTGCCGGGAACGCGACGCGCTCCTGTTCGTCGATGCGACCCAGGCGCTCGGCAAGGTGCCCGTCGATGTGGGCGCGCTCCGGGCAGATGCGGTGGCCGTCGCTGCGGTGAAAATCGGCGGACCCGCCGGCGCAGGCGCCTGTTGGGTGCGTCGGGGCCTGACGCTCGAGCCCGTGCTCGCGGGTGGCTCGCAGGAACGAGGGCGACGCCCCGGCACGCCCGACACCCTGAGCATGGTCGGCTTCGGGGCGGCATGCCGTCTCACGGTACATCGTCTCGCACAGCAAGCGCAGATAGCCCGGCTACGAGACAGCCTAGAAAACGAGCTCTTGCAGCTGGGCGCGGTCCCCAATGGCGTCGCCCCCCGAACCGGCACCGTGTCCAACCTGAGCTTCCGGAGTTGGAAGGGCCCGCTCCTGGCTGCTGCCCTCGACCTCGAGGGGATCTGCCTTTCGACCGGCGCCGCCTGCTCGTCCGGGCTCGAGGAGCCTTCCGCGGTGATTCGGGCGATGTATCCGGATGAGCAGTGGCGGGCTGGCTCCGCGGTTCGAATCAGTTTAGGTATGGAAACCACAGAGCGGGATATCGAGACGGCATCACAGGCTTTTCAGCGAGTACTCGCCCGAGAGGGGGACCAAAACCTCAAGCAAATTTCAAGTCTCAGAAACAAAACTTGATTTCGTTTGATGTTTTTGCCCATAACTCACTAATAATACACGGTTAAATTGATGCTATATTTCGACGATACTGCTTTCTATTAAGTGTAACAACCCACGGTAGATTTGTTCAGTATAGGGATCTGATGTCCGAAGTGAAAAGAGTACTGGTCGCGATGAGCGGAGGGGTGGACTCCTCCGTCGCTGCAGCGTTGTTGCACGAGGCGGGTCACGATCTGATCGGCGTAACCCTGCATCTGTGGGATGCGGACGGCGAACAGCAGGTAGGCCGATGCTGCGCTCCCGAAGACCGCGACGACGCCCGGCGCACGTGCGAGCACCTCGGCATTCCGCACTACGTTCTCGACGAGCGAGAGGCGTTCCGCCAGCACGTCGTCGACCCCTTCATCGCCGAGTACCAAGCAGGGCGCACCCCGATCCCGTGTGTGAGCTGCAACCGCACGGTCAAGCTCACCTATCTCGCGGAGGTGGCTCGCCGCTTCGACGCGACCCACATCGCCACCGGGCACTACGCCCGCCTGGAGCGAGCGGCCAACGGCCACCTCCGATTGTTGCGCGGCCGCGACGACGACAAAGATCAAAGCTACTTCCTCTTCGGGTTGCCCCAGTCGACACTCGACACTCTCCTCTTTCCGCTGGGCGACCTAGTCAAGTCGGAGGTCCGTGAGGCCGGAAGACGCCTGGGCGTGCCCAATGCAGACAAACCCGAGTCTCAGGAACTGTGTTTCGTGCCCGACGGCCGCATCGGCGATTTCATCAACCGGCAAGGGAGCCCTACCGCGTCCGGCGATATCGTCGACCGTGACGGGACGATACTGGGCCGACATCAGGGGGTGACCAACTTCACCCGCGGTCAGCGACGCGGGCTGGGCCTCGGAGGCGGCGCCACGCGGTACGTTCTTCGGATCGTTCCCGATACGGCCGATGTCATCGTAGGCGAAGAGTCCCAACTCTACGGCCAGCGACTCTTCGCGACCGACGCGCACTGGGTAGCGGGCCGGCCCGCGGATGCGTTCCATGGCGAGGTGCGCATCCGGTATCGGCATCGCGGCGCCCTCGGGAACGTCACGCCGAAGGGGGGCGGGTTCGAGGTGCGTTTCGACGAGCCCCAACGTGCGATCACACCTGGCCAGGCGGCGGTGGTATATCGTGGTGACGAGGTGATCGGTGGCGGCTTCATCGCATGAGTTCTGCGCGCTCGTCCTGTGCATGCTGCTCGCGGCTGGGTGCAACA
>CBDURI010000133.1:0-7483 GCA_965369435.1 uncultured bacterium | reverse complement strand
TGCATCGAGGGTTGCCGCACTGTCTGGACGTGAGACAGCGCCGCGCGGTGCTCGCCGCGCAACAGCACTCCCAGCGACCGAGAGACACCGGCTCCCATCGCAAGCGCCACGCCGAGGACCGCGAGCGCTCCCCAATACACATGGGCGTCCGCCAATAGCAGCCACCAGCAGGCAAAGTAGATCGAGACCGCAACGACGGACCAGTGGATGCTACGGACCCCAAGATGGCGGGAGTCAGTCATCGCCCCTCCCGCAGGGGAATACGAATCAGAAAGCGGGCCGGAGCGTCGCCGTGATAGAGCGAGCCCTCATGACAGGCGATGATCTCGGATGTCACGGCTACGGGCCAGCGCCGCATCTCACTAGCGTCCTCGGATGCCAGGACCTCAGCCGGTGTTGAAAGCGCGCTCAACGTCAGACGATCGGACGGGTCGGCAGTAACCTCGATCGTGACGTGGTCGTCGGACACCTCCAGGCTCAGTGAAATCTTCGCCTCGCGATGGGCGGTCCCGAGAAAGTCGGCGAGCACGAGGATCGATCGTCGGAGGCGAGCTTCATCCACCGTGGCGATGCACGACCCTTCGGGTAACGTGCAACCAGCGCTCCTCTTGTTCGACCAGAGCTGCCCGGCCTCGACGGCCACGCGTGCCACCAACTCGCGAACGTCGGCGCGATCGGCGTCCAGCCGAAGCTCACCGTCAGTCAGCAGCGAGAGATCGAACGCACAATCGAGGAGTATTCGTAGCCGTATCCCCGAGGCTCGAATAATCTCGAGGTCCTCGCGCTGCGAGTCGTTCACCTGCCCATCAATGCCGCTCAGGAGCACGTCGGAGAAGCCCAGTACGGCGTTGAGCGGGGTGCGGAACTCGTGACGAAGCGCCATCAAGTAGTCCACGTCGTCGGGCTCCGCGTCCACCCGAAGGCTCGGTGTCTCGTCTTTGGGAACAGCCCCAACTGAAGGCGCCGGCTTCGCCGCCCCAGACCCGGGGTGCCCCAGCGCAGGACGAATCCCCCACGCCGCACCGACGATTGCACCGAGCGACGCGAGGGCGAACAGGCCCCAGGATTCCGCCCCACGGACGTCGGCCACGAAGAACAACCCGAGACCCATCAGCAGAGCGACGAGCGACGTGTACATCCCGAAACGCACGGTCGCGATACGGCGAACCTCCACCCCAACAGTCTCGAACACCTCCCCCACGCTAGCGCCCGATCTCGACCTCGGGAACGCGCGGAGAGCCCTCATCGCGCAGACGCAGCGCCAAGTCGATCCTAGCCGCGGCGTTGATGAGGCCAACGTGGCTAAACGCTTGCGGGAAGTTGCCGAGCAAGGTCTGGGTGCCGGGTTCGATCTCCTCGGCGAGAAGCCCCAGGTGGTTCGATGCCTCGGCGTGCGCGACGAAAACCCGTTGTGCCTCGTCGATCTGCCCCGCCATCGCGAGGACCTCAGCCAGCCAGAATCCACAAAGCACGAAAGCCCCCTCGTCGCCGCCCACCCCATCATCGGCTCGGTACCGGTATACGTAAGGCCCCTCCCCCAACTCGGCTCGGATCCATTCGAGCGTCCCAAGCACACGATCATCGCTCGGCGGCAGGAACCCATGAATGGGAAGCAGGAGCAGAGACGCATCGGGATGCTCGTGGTCATACGCAGCGACAAACCGCTTGCCCGTCCGGTCGACTCCACGGGCACAGACCTCTGCATGAAGCTGATCGGCAACCTGCTGCCAGCGCGCTTGTACCGGCTGGTCGCCGAACAGAGGCGCAAGCTCCACGCCGCGCCGTAGCGCAAGCCAGCTCATGAGCTTCGAGTGTACGTTGTGTCGCTTGCCGGCGCGTGGCTCCCAGATGCCATGATCGGGCTCGGCCCACATGGCGGCAACGTTGTCGACGACCGCGCGCAGGCGGCGCCAACCACGCGCCGTGAGCAGGCCGCCGCCACGCTCGTACATATAGGCTGCGTCCATCAACGCCCCCGCGGTGTCGAGCTGCAACTGATCGCGCGCACCGTTTCCGATCCGCACCGGCCGCGAATCGCGATACCCTGAGAGGTGGTCGAGCGTCTGTTCGTCAGGGACGCGACCGCCGTCGACGGCATACATGATATGGAGCTCGCGATCACGTTCGAGCGTGTTCCTGACGAAGTGGAAAAAGTCGCGTGCCTCGCGGCCACAGCCAAGCAAGTTCGCGGCACGAACCGCCATGGCTGTGTCGCGCGTCCAGGTGTAGCGATAGTCCCAGTTGCGCACCCCACCGATCCACTCCGGCAGCGAGGTCGTCGGCGCGGCCACCATCGCGCCGGTCGGCGCGTACATCAGCAGCTTCAACAACAACGCAGATCGGACGACGTGATGTCGCCACGGACCATCGTATTGGAGTTGCCGAACCCAATCACGCCATCGTCGGCGCGTATTGCGTAGTGCTTCGAAGGGACGGTACGCCAGAATGGACTCCGACTTGGCGGTGTCCCAGCTGATGACGACCCACCCGCGCTCGCCGGCCTTCAATCGGAATACAGCCTGTACACCGCCTTCCGGTCGCGGCTTCCAATCCCCCGCGTCGCCGAGCACGGCAACCAAGCGCTCGCCGGAGGGACCCTTGGCCGAAGCCGATCGCCCAGCGATCTCGAATCGCGTGTCGGCACGACCGTAGTCAAACCGAGGGTCGAAGACCACCTTCACGACCGCTTCTCCTTCGACGCACTGCACGCGCCGGTGCACCTCGTGTACGGCCGAGCGCGGGTCGTCGCTCCAGGGCATGTAGTCAGTGAGACGAATCGTCCCGCGGCCATCAATCCGAAACAGCGTCTCGAGCACATTGGTGTCGGGGTCGTACCGCTGCAGGCTCTCGAACGGATAGTCGACGGGGCTCACCGACGTGGAACCTCCGTTCTCGCTGTCGAGCAAGGCGCCAAAAACGCTCGGGCTATCGAAACGCGGGAGGCACAGCCAGTCGATGGCTCCGTCCGCCCGAACGAGTGCGGCTGAGAAGCCGTCGCCGATCAGGCCGTGGTCCGCGATCGTGAGAGCGCGCGTCGAGGCCTCGTCGGCAAAGACGAACGGTCGGTTGAGCCGCTTGGCAGCACTGTACAGGTCCATTCGTCCGAGAGAATAGCAGATCGTGCGCTTCGCAACGCACATGCTAGAGGCACGCCGTGCAGCGGCGCAACACTCAGTGGGGCCTCCCACTCCTCTTGATGGCCCTCACCTTCGCGTCGACCCTCTACGTCGGCGCCGGAATGGTGCTCGGCCACCCCGCTACTTCGCTGATGGAACTGGCGGCGGGCTGGGTGTTCTCCGTCCCGCTGATGGCGATCCTGATGGCCCACGAGTTCGGTCACTTCTTCGCTGGCAAGTACCATCACGTCGATGTATCGCCGCCATACTTCATCCCGGTCCCGTTTTTCCTCCTGGGCACGCTGGGCGCCGTCATCCAGATCCGAGAGCGCATTCGCTCTCGCAACGCGTTGCTCGACATCGGAGCCGCAGGCCCCCTGGCCGGCATGGTGGTCGCGGTGCCCGTCATCATCTACGGAATCGCGACTTCTCCGGTCGAAGCGCTGCCCGACACCCCCTACATGCTCGAGGGCCGCTCCCTCCTGTACCTCGGACTACTGAGTTGGCTCAAGGGCCCCATCCCGCCGGGGTACGACATCATGCTCACCCCGACGGCGCTGGCCGGCTGGGCTGGGCTGCTCGTCACGATGATCAACCTTCTTCCCTTCGGCCAGCTCGACGGCGGCCACGTCGCCTACGCACTCCTCGGCCGTCGTCAGGACCAGCTCTCCCGAAAGCTGCTTCGCGTGCTGCCCCTGCTCGCCGTCGTGGTGAGCGCCGCATACGGGATCCCCGCCTATCTCGAGGGAGCTCGCGGGGACAGGCTCGTCTATGACGCTTCGGCGGGCATGCACTGGCTAGTGTGGTCTTTGGTGCTGTGGCTCCTCACCCGCGCGACCGGACCTGGCCATCCGCCCACCGAAGACACCGACCTGTCGCCTCGACGCCGCCTCGTCGGCTGGTTCACGCTCTCGCTCTTCGTCCTCTTGTTCATGCCTTCTTGGATCCGGATGCAGTAGGAAATTTCACGGCAACGTAGGAATTCCTTAGGTTCGGGCCATGCGCCCCAGACGCGTCCGAGCCCTTCTTTTTTTCGTCTTCGTAGCCTTGCTCGGCTCGGCGGCGCCGGCCCGAGCGTGGACCCGTACGGTGGTGAAAAGCGCACGAGCGACGGTCGACATCGAAGGCGATGCAACCCTGAGCATCCTCCTTCGACTCGACGTCGAGGTTCACGCCGGATGGCTGCACGAGATGGAGCTCGCCGGGCTCGGCGCGGACGTCGACCTCAATCGCTACCAGCCGCCGTACTTTCGCTCCGAAGAGGGTGAGATCTTCCGCCCGGAGGCCGAGGTGCGGGAAGATGGCACCATTCACCTCTCGTTTGCACGGCGAGGGGCGCCGCGACACGGCGAGTACCGCGTCTTCATGCGGTACCGCACGAAGGCCGACGTCACTGCGGTCGAGGTCAACGGTGAGCGGCGGGCACGCGTCGTTTGGTCGGTCCCCACATGGGAAACCGGGCTCCACAATGCCTCGGTCGAATTCCGTGCACCCCGAGGGTCCGTGGTTCCCATCGAAATGCAAGACACCGCACCGGGCGTCGACTTCCGGATCGCCGATCGCGGCAAGCGCACGGTCGTCGAGTGGCGGCGCATCCATCTCCCCCGCATGACCGCCTGGCCGCTGGCCTTGGACGTCCCTGCCCAGGCGATTGCTCTGCCGGTCGCTGTGGCCGACGCGCCGACTCCGGCGGGTTTCCAGCCACTCACTATTCCGGAGAAGCGCCCCGTCGCTTGGGCGTTGTTTCTGTTGGCAGCTCTCGTCGTCCTCAAGCGCCGGTCGGTCGAGGTTCGGACGGGTCCGCGGGGACTGTGGGTCCAGGCGCCGTGGGGAGCGGTCCTGACGATCACCGGCGTCGTGCTCGCTGTCGGACAATGGTGGGTTCCGAACTATCTCGTTTGTGCGCTTCCGCTGATGGCATTTTCCCTACATCGCCCTGCCAAATGGACGCCCCCCTCCGAGCACGAGACCTGGCGCCCCGCCCTGAACGCAGAGCTGCCGGACACCACGACTCCTGCAAGTGACTTCCTCGACGGTACCACAGCGACCGGACTGACGGTCCTGATCGTCGGCGGCATCGGCCTGACTGCCTTGGGCCAGCCCACTGCCGCGCTTCTCTTGTTGCCACTCTTCCTGACGGGGACGCGACACCACATGGCGAGCACAGCAAGCCAGACGGCGGACGCGCTTCGAGTCTTCGCGAGCGAGTTTCGCTCTCCCATCGATGCCCCAGAGATGTCGTTCGGCTGGGAGTTGTCGTCAAGCGACATGCCGCGCTTGCGAGTACATCTTCCCACGCATCGGTCCGGACTCATGACACTGAGCTTCGTCCTCGCATCGAGCCCTCTCGGTTTCGTTCTCCGCCACAGGATCATGCTCCTCGTCGAAACGCGCGCTCAGTCCGACGCGGACGATCTCGCACGACGGCGCACAAACGCGGACCCCTACCTTGGGTCTTCGGACGGTCGCATCCTCAGACTGGTCGAGTGGAATACGCAAGCCGTAGAGCTGCTCCGTGTTCTCGCGCGCAAGGCCCCGAAGCCCACGCAGACATCGCGTGGAACATGGTTGCTGCGCGAGATCTCCGAGCCGCCCCGCAAGGCTGCGTAGGCGGCTATCGACGAACGCGAGACGAGAGCGGGGCCAGAATCTGGTCCACCTGCTTGAGCTCCCGCACGACATCCTCCTCGTCAAAGTCGATCTCGTCGATCAGCGCCTCGTGCACCGCATCGTAGAGCCACATGCTCGACTCGGTGTCCTCGATACATGCCGTCGCTTGATGCCCCTGATGGTTCAACTTTGGGAACTTCTTGACCACTGCTTCGATCACGCTGACGCGATCCTCTAAATACGCGCGCGTGGCGTCGAGCTCGTCGGACAACGGCGCGAGCATCTCGGGCGACTCCTGCAGATGCTTCTCGAACGCATCCGGGGAGCGCCCACGGACGTCCTCCAGCACGAGTCGAATCGACAAGACATCACCCAAGTGGCGCAACACGCCTCGGACGCCCGGGATGGCACCGCTCGAGTAGATGACGTGCAAAAGCGCGCCCGCGGCCGCAACGCGACTCTCGTCGTCCATCTCGGGATCTTCGACGATCCGCAGCACCGATTTCAGGTCCTGACCGAAACGAGTCAGTGCAGGGGTCATCAACTCAACGAAGCGCTCGCGCGACATATCACCTCGGCGCCAGAGAACGGCCCCGCGGGCATGTTACCTCAACTCCGGTAGAACCGGCGTCGGTTTCGATGATCTTGAACTCCACGCGCCGATTTTCCTCCCAAGCTTTGGCGTTGTGCTTGGGATTGACGGGGCATCGTTCGCCATATCCGCCCGACCTCAGGCGGTCCTTGAGGACCCCGCGCTCGATGAGGGCATTCATGACCGAGGCCGCGCGGGCCCTGGTGAGCTTGATATTGTACTTGTCGCTGCCCCGCTCGTCTGCGTGACCCTGAATCTCGACCAGAGTGATCTGTGGGCTCGCATTGAGCGTCGCGGCGACCGCATCGAGCAGCGCGAAGCTCCTCGCCTTGATAATCGCGCTGTCGGTCTCGAAGTAGACCTTCTCGAGGATGGTGATCTGGGTGTCTTCGAGGATCACCAGGCCCTTATCGGGGCATCCGTCCTCGTCCTCGTGGCCGTTGTACGTCTCGGGGTCGTTCGGGCACGCGTCGTCCACGTCGAGGATCCGGTCGGCATCGTTGTCGACATCCGGACAACCGTCTTCGTCTTCGAAGCCATCAAAATCTTCTGCATCGTTCGGGCAGAGATCCTTCTCATCTGGGATGCCGTCCCCATCGTTGTCGGGGTCGGGGCAGCCGTCTTCGTCCTGGAAACCGTCGAAGTCTTCGGGCTCGTCGGGGCAGTCATCGTCGACATCGGGAATACCATCTCCATCCCGGTCGCCTTCCCTGCCCTCGGGACAGCCGTCCTCATCGCGATCCCCGTCGTAATCCTCTTTCACGAGAGGACACGCATCGTCGACGTCGAGGATGCCGTCGCCGTCATTGTCCAGGTCCGGACACCCATCACTATCCTCGAAGCCGTCTTTGTCCTCGGGGTCGTCCGGACATCCGTCGTCATCGTCCGGGATTCCGTCCTTGTCGCGGTCACCGACAGCAGGCTCATACATGAACGCAATCGTCGCGCGAACGTCCGCCGCTTGAAATCCGGTCTTGGGAATACCCGCACCGGCTGCGAAGTAGAGGAAGCTCTTGTTGGTGACGAAGTACTTGAACCCGCCGAGGACCTCCATCGACAGAGTGCCCTTTGTCCCTATTTCCTGGGCGATTTGCGAGCCGTAGTACTCCAGAATCAGGTCGAGCGAGCGCGCGATTCGAAAGCTTGCGCCGAAGCCAAAGGTAAT
>CBDURI010000132.1:0-7540 GCA_965369435.1 uncultured bacterium | reverse complement strand
CCGAGCCACGCCGGAGCGTCCCGAGGGTGCTCACCACCCCCGGCCAATCCTCGAGCCGATGCACCAGCCCCGCACTCACCGGGTTCAGGAGCGTATAGGCCATCTTGTCGAGCACCTCGGCCTCACCCAGCAGTTCCACTGCGCTGTAGTGTACATTGGGCTCCCACACCACTTCGTCCCAGCGCCGAAGCCGCTTGATGCGTTTGGCGAGCTGGCTATTGAGCCACCCCATGAAGTCGGGCAGCACCCCGCGCTCATCGGTCAGCATCAAGTGATAGTGATTGCTCATCACACATAGACCGTGCACCGCGATGCCATACTTCTGTGCCCCGAGTGCCAGGCAGTACAAGAACAGCCGGTTGAGCGCCGCATCGGGGCGCAACAAGAAACGACGCCCGAGGCAGCGACGCGTCACTAGATACGTGGTGTTCGCCACCACAGGCCGCGGAAGACTCATACCCCCCTCATCGGCCCGCCCGAGCGTGGGGTGCTTGAAATTGTCCCTGGGAAGGTGGGGGGGTTATTTGCAGGTGGTGAAAGGGCTTGAGTGGTTTTTTGTGGCTGTCCAGGCGAACCAGGTGCGACTGGGGGCGTTGTTGGGGAGGTTGTACGACTGGTGGCCGTCCTTTCGGTTGACCGGCGTCGTGATCGTAGAGAGGTCCGCTGAGACAGTGACGGACTGGCTGGAACCCGGGGGGCCGTGCATCAACGGCTGCGTCCACACATCAAACTGAGGATTGTCTCCCTGTTGGAGGTCCCCGAACCTACAAGCGAGCCTTCCGTCGCAGTGGACGTTGCCCACTCCATGCAGCCTTTCGAGGCAGCCCCTGCCCTTGCTCTTGTCCGACGGGGTGTACGCGCGGCGGCTCTTCGACCAATAGTTGGGTGTCGTCTTACACTTCCCCCACTCGATCGTGCGGGTTTCTCTGCGGAGGGTCCCGGTCGCCACAGGATCGGTATTCCCGGTGTACTCGCACATGGCGGGGAAACCCTTGTCCTCGACACGGCGCCAAGTCGGCTCCGCTACTCCGTTGCAGGTCGGCGTGAAGTGGTGAACGGTCGTAGTGATCGTCACCAAGGTATCGATCTCGAAGTTCTCGTACATCGCGTAGTGGAGAATCCTCACCTTCCCGTCGACGACATGGCCTTGCTCGTCACGCCGATACTCGACGACGAGAGATCCCTTGATGTCCCTTACCGTCTTGTCGCCCTTGCCCAGGTCCGTATCAGACACTTCAAAGGTGGCGTTGAGGCGGTACATGATCGTGCAGGTATCGGAAGCCAACGTCCGTTGCGCAACGCATGTGACCAACAAGAAGCCGACGATGAGGCAGGACGGGCGCGTCATTGCACGCGGATGGTCGCACAGGATCTGAACTGCGTGTGGCTAAGAGTCTCTGCCGACGTCGATTCGGTGCTTCGGCGTGAGCACCGCGTTGGTCGCCGCGCTGGTCACCTTGGTCCCAGGCCAGACGACGCACCGATCCAGGGTCACGCCGTGCCCAATAGTCACATTCGCTCCGACGACGCTCTGCCGGATGTTCGCGGAAGGCTCGACCGAAGCTGGCAAGATGCACCCGTCGTGACTCTCGACCCCATGCCAGGGGAACAAACCTGAGGCGAGTTCTAGGTTTAGTCGATGGTAGTCCGGAACCGTGCCCAGATCCGCCCATGGTGAGTCATCGATGATTCCGAGCACAGGCGCTCCAGTGTCTACCCAGTGTCGGTAGGCCGTTCGGATGACGCAGCCCGTTTCGGGCATGGCCGAGAAGGCCTCCAGTGCCAGGATGTGAACGCCCGTAAACATGAGCGAGTCACGGACATGCGCGTCGCCCGGGACACCGAGGAGGCTTCGAACCCAGCCATCGCGGTCGAGTCCGATCGCCCCGAAACGCTCTGGGTGCGAAGTTCGTCGAAGTATCATCGTTGCAACAGCGCCTCGGGCCAGGTGCTCGGCGCAGGCGTGACGGAGGTCGGGCGCAAACAGCGTATCGCCGTTCATGACCACGACGGGAGCCTGCGGGTCATCAAACGAAAGGCTTGCCTTACGAAGACCGCCACCGGTCCCCAGCAGGGTCTTTTCACGGGAAAATCGAAGCTCGAGACCGGCTGGGCATGCCGCTTTCAAGGCGCTTTCCACCTGTTCGGGCTGCGGATGTGTGTTGGCGACAACACTGTGGACCCCGCTCCGAGCCAAATGCTCCATCGCAAACGCTGCGAGCGGCCGGTTCGCGACAGGGACGATGGGTTTGGGCCGAAGGTCGGTCAGCGGTCGGAGGCGCGTTCCGAGCCCGGCTGCTAAGAGCATGGCCTGCACGTGGGTATGATATTCCGGCGCGCGCATTCGGACCAAGCAATGTGGGTGGACAAGAGCCTATACTCGGGGCGCACGAGGGGGAGATGAAGAAGATCCTGCTGACCGGCGCGGCCGGCTTCATTGGGAGCAACACCGCATCCGCGTTGCTGCGCCGTGGCGACACGGTCGTTGGGGTCGACAACCTCAATGACTACTACGACCCGGCTCGCAAGCATGCGAACTTGGAGGAGGTTCGCACCACCGCTTCGGACCCGCAGAAATTCATCTTCCACACGGAAGACATCCGGGACGAGGACGCGATGGAGGGCCTATTCGCGGAGCATGATTTCGACGCGATCATCCACCTCGCTGCGATGGCGGGTGTCCGTGCCTCAATCGAGGACCCGAAGCTCTATTTCGACGTAAACCTCGGGGGCACACTCACACTCCTCGAGGCCGCGCAACGCCATGGCCAGCCGCCGTTCGTCTTCGCGTCGACCTCCTCCGTGTACGGCCGGACCAAAGTGATCCCGTTCATCGAGACGGACAGCGCCGACCGTCCTCTCGCTCCGTACCCGGCCAGCAAGCGGGCTGCCGAGCTCCTCGGCTATTCGTACTTCCACCTCTTCGGGCAAAACTTTACAGCACTTCGTTTCTTCACCGTCTATGGCCGGCGTGGCCGTCCGGACATGATGGCCTACTTGGTGCTGGACAACATTTTTCACGGCAAAGAAGTACCTGTGTACAACAGCGGCCAGATGCACCGGGACTGGACGTACGTGGATGACATCGTGCAGGGTCTGCTCGCCGCGGCGGATCGGCCCCTCGGATACGAGGTGATCAATCTCGGTCGCGGAAAGCCGACGCTACTGGCCGATTTCGTTCGGCTGATCGAGGAACAGGCAGGCAAGGTCTCCAACCTGATCGACAGGCCCATGCCGCCCGCCGACATGGAGTACACCTACGCCAACATCAATCGTGCAAGAGAGCTCCTCGGGTATGCCCCCACGATCACCGTCGAGCAGGGCGTTCGAGAGTTCTGGCTGTGGTACCAGGATGCGGTCATGGGGGTCAGCCAATGATGGGTCGACTCAAGACGCGCACCTCGCAGTTCATAATCGACATCAGCGTCCTGATGCTGGCTTTCTTTCTGGCGATGCTGGTCCGCTTCGATTGGGCCGTGCCCAGCGTGATGTTCCGGCAGCTCATGATCGTACTGCCGTACGTGGTGCTGCTGCAGTACGCGTTCCTGTCCGGCTTTGGGATCACTCGTTTTTCGTGGCGCTACATCAGCCTGCGCGACACCGTACGGATCTTCACCGCGATTGCGTCTGTCACGACTTTGTTGGTCGCACTTCGGTTCCTGAGCCCGCTGCTGGTCGACCGTTTCCCGCTGGCGCGTTACGGCATCGTGCCGCTCGGCGTGCTGCTCGGCGATTTCGTATTGTCTTTCATCGGGCTGACCGGGGTCAGAGCCCTCCGACGAATCCTCGGCGAACGCCTGGCGTCCAATCAGCACAGGCCCGAGCAATCGCCTCATGTGCCCACACTCCTCGTAGGTGCGGGGCAAGGCGGCGTCTTGATCGCCCAAGAGATCGCGCGGCGGCCCGACCTCGGCATCCTGCCTGTCGCGTTCGTCGACGACGATCCTGTGAAGCAAGGCGCCGTGATTCAGGGGATCAAAGTTCAGGGGACCACGAAAGAGCTGCTGCGGCTCGCCCAGCGCCACAGAGCCGAGCAAGCCCTCATCACGATTTCCAACGCGCCTGGGTCCTCGATCCGCCGCATCACGCAGAGCTGCAAAGAGGCGGGCCTCGCGGTGAAAATCGTTCCTGGAGCCTATGAAATCGTTGGAGGACGCGTGAACCTGTCGCGCATTCGCGAGGTGGCCATCGAAGACCTTCTGCGGCGCGAGCAGGTCAAGCTCGACACCGAATCGGTTGCCGATGTGGTTCGCGGGCAGTCTGTGGTGGTGACCGGCGCAGGCGGGAGTATCGGTTCGGAGCTTTGCCGCCAGGTGGCCGCGTATCGCCCTTCCCGTCTCGTGCTGGTCGAGCGCGCTGAGAACAATCTGTTCGAGATTCATCGTGAGCTTCGCGGCCGTCTCCCGGACCTCGAGGTTGTGCCGTGCGTGGCCGACATTACCGACGTGCCCCGTATCACTCAGGTGTTCCGCGACCACCGGCCGATGATCGTCTTCCATGCGGCGGCGCACAAACACGTTCCGATGATGGAATGGAATCCGGCGGAGGCAGTGAAGAACAACGTTCTCGGCACTCAGGTGGTCGCCGACTTGGCCGACAGCCTCGCCGTAGAGCGGTTCGTGATGGTCTCGACCGACAAAGCGGTGAACCCCACTTCGGTGATGGGCGCCACGAAGCGCGCGGCGGAGCTCTACGTCCAGGCACTTTCTCTTCGCAGCGCAACGCACTTTTCGACGGTGCGCTTCGGCAACGTTCTCGGTTCGGCGGGCAGCGTCATTCCGATCTTCCGCAAACAGATTCGGGACGGCGGTCCTATCACGGTGACGCATCCAGACATGACTCGTTATTTCATGACCATCCCAGAAGCAGCGCAGCTAATCATGCAGGCGGGAGCGTTGAGCCAGGGCGGCGAGACGTTCATTTTGGACATGGGGCAACCCGTGCGGATCATCGACTTGGCGCACGACTTGATCCGCCTGAGCGGATTCGAGCCCGACAAGGATATCGAGGTTCGGTTCACGGGTGTTCGCCCTGGGGAGAAGTTGTTCGAGGAGCTTTCGACGATGAGTGAAGGCATCGAGCGCACGACTCACCCGAAGATCTTCACCGGGACCTACGAGTCGCCCCATTTGCCCGCCCTTCGCGCCCAGTTCGAGACGCTCGCCGGGCTCTGCAAGACGGCCAACCCGGACGCCATACGTCGGATTCTGACGGAAGTGGTTCCAGAGTACGGCGGCGACGGAGCGGATAGCGAGCCTCCCTCGCGACCCAGCCGCACGATTCGAGAGTCCAAACGCATGGAGCGCACATGAAAATTCTGGTGACGGGAGGTGCGGGCTTCATCGGCAGCCACGTCGCTGACGCAGCCGTCGAAGCAGGCCACGAGGTCCTGGTCGTCGACGACCTCAGCACGGGACGGACAGAGAACCTACCGGCGAACGCGGATTTTCATCCGGTCGACATCCGAAACGCGAACGTGTTGCGGGAGCTCGCACTTCACTTCAAGCCGGACGCGATCAGTCATCATGCGGCGCAGGCGAGCGTTTCCGTCAGCGTACGCGAGCCGGTGCTGGACGCCGACGTCAATCTCATGGGCTCGCTCAATGTGGCCAACGTGGCGCTCGAATGTGACAGCCGATTGATCTTCTCGAGCACCGGGGGAGCCCTGTATGGCGAGGTCCCGGAGGGGCAAGTCGCCGGCGAAGACTGGCCCGCGTCGCCGAAGAGCCCGTACGCTTGCAGCAAGGCCAGCTTCGAGCTGTACCTGCGGGCGTTCGGCCATGCCTCCGGCCTACGGTACACGATCCTCCGCTACGCCAACGTCTACGGGCCGCGGCAGGACCCGCACGGCGAAGCCGGAGTGGTCTCGATATTCATCCAGCGGCTGCTTCGTGGCGAGCCGATTCAGGTCAATGCACGCGCCCGGCAAGGAGACGATGGCTGCGTTCGTGACTACGTGTACGTCGGCGATTCGGTCAGGGCCAACCTCGCGGCTTTCGAGGGCGCGCTCGACGGCCGTACTATCAACATCGCGAGCGGAGTCGCAACCACGACCCGAGCGCTTGCAGAGCGACTCGCAGCCCTCGTCGACCAGCCGGCGACTGTCAATGACGGTCCTCACCGCGCCGGTGACCTAGAGCGCTCCGTTCTGGATCCCGCCGTCATGGTGTCGATTCTCGGAGAGCCGACTCCGTTGGAGCGGGGTTTGACGGCGACGACCGAATGGTTCCGCAATCAGGTGCAACCCCGATGAGCGAGCGCATTGCAGTCCTGGGGCTCGGGTACGTGGGTCTTCCGGTGGCATTGGCGTTTGCCCGAAAGTTCCAAGATACGGTTGGCTTCGACATCTCCGAGGAGAGAGTCAAATCGTTAGCCAACAAGCACGATTGGACCGGCGAGGTGACCGAGGCCGAGCTGCGTGAAACCAGCCTGAAGTTCACCAACGATGCAGCGGATCTCCGAGGCAGCACCTTCTTCGTCGTCGCGGTACCGACCCCGATCGATTCCGATCGGCGGCCGGACCTCGGGCCGCTTCTGTCCGCGACGCGACTGGTGGCCACCGCGCTCGCCCCAGGGGCCGTGATCGTATACGAATCGACGGTTTATCCCGGCGTGACCGAAGAGCAGTGCGGGCCGCTCTTGGCAGAAACCTCGGGCTTGCGTCAGTCCCGAGATTTCAAGCTCGGTTATTCGCCCGAGCGGATCAACCCGGGCGACAAGCTCCACACGTTCGAGAAAATCATCAAGGTTGTCGCCGGCGAGGATGCCGAGGCCTTGGAACGGGTGGCGCGTGTCTACGAGACCGTGGTCGACGCGGGCGTCCATCGCGCGTCTTCGATCAAAGTCGCCGAGGCGGCGAAGGTGATCGAGAATACGCAGCGCGACCTCAACATCGCCTTGATGAACGAGCTCTCGCTCATCTTCGATCGCATGGGCATCCGGACACGGGATGTGCTCGAGGCGGCCGGAACCAAATGGAATTTCCTGCGGTTTACGCCCGGCCTGGTCGGAGGACACTGCATCGGGGTCGACCCGTACTACCTCACGGCGAAAGCAGAGGCGCTCGGGTACCACCCCGAGGTCATTCTCGCAGGGCGTCGCATCAACGACGACATGGGCCGCCACCTCGCACGGCGAACCATCAAACTGCTTCGCGAGCAGGATCACGCGATCAAAGGAGCGCGCATCGGCGTGGTGGGACTCACATTCAAAGAGAACGTGCCCGATCTGCGCAATAGCCGGGTGCCGGACATCGTCAACGAGCTCCGCGAGTACGGCATCGACCCCATCATCCACGACCCAATGGCCTCCGCCGAGGAGGCGCTCCGCGAGTACGGCCTCGAGCTCCGGCCCTTCGACGCGCTGACGGACCTCGATGGCGTCATCTTCGCGGTCCCCCATCAACAATCCCTCGATCAGCTCGACCGCATCGTGGCCGGCGTCCGCAAAGGCGGATTGTTCATCGACGTGAAGTCGCTGATCAACCCAGCCGATCTGAGAAGCGACCTGCGCTACTGGAGCCTTTGAGCCCTAGTGTGCG
>CBDURI010000131.1:0-7546 GCA_965369435.1 uncultured bacterium | reverse complement strand
GGCTCATGTCGCGATGGGCCTGAGGATTCTGGCCCTTACGGTCGTCCGGATCATTTGGCGCATCCGGCAGCCAGTGCATGCGACGCACGCCGGGATGGGGAAACTCCACGTTCGAGGTCTCGAAGCGACACACGTCCTGCTCTACGCAGTGCTGCTGGCATTGTCGGTGTCCGGCGTGGCGATGCTGGCTCTCAGTGATCTTCCGCAAGTACTCAGCGGGGCATCGGGTGACTACCCGGACCTGGCTGAGCTCGGGCCGAGACGTGCCCACGGGGCGGGTGCCTTTACGTACATCGCACTGCTGATCGCCCACATCGGGGGCGTCATCCTTCATCAGGTCAGGCACGGCGGCTCGTTCCAACGCATCGGCGTAGGCGAGCCGTAGTCAGCGTACGAGGTATTCCCGCAGCGCTTCACGTGCGACGTAGCTGGCTTTGATTCGCCACTTGGGCTCGTTGACCACCAGCACGGCGACGGCAATTTTCGGATCGTCCACCGGGGCATAACCGACCCACCAGTTGTAGGTGCGATGGGGGTTGTACCGGCTCAGAGTTCCTGTCTTCCCGGCAACGCGGATGCCCGGCAGGAACGGGCGGCCTTTGGAATCGTAGAACGCCTTTTTCGCGGTTCCCTTGGTGACCGTATTGGTCATCATCTCGCCCGCGAGCTCGGCAGTGTGTCGCGGCAGCACCTGGCGGAAGGTGCGGGGGGTGTGTTCGTAGAGTGTTTCACCGGTGCGGCTTTCGATGCGATCGACGATGGCCGCATACGGCATCTTGCCATCATTCGCGATGGTCGAAGCCACGAGAGCTCCATGGAGCGGCGACATTTGGCTGTGCCAGAATCCCGCTGCCATTCGGGCCCGCTCCAGCCTGCTGTCCGGCACATCCACCGGGCTCGGCGTCGTAGGCAGATCGAACGGCAGGCGCTGGCCGAACCCGAACGCGGACACGTATTGTGTCATGCGCGCCTCATCGATATGCCGGTCGGCGAGCTTGGCGAACACCGCGTTGATCGAATAGCCGAGCGCATCGGCCATCGTCGCGCACCACCGGTCGCGCTTGGGGCTGTCGATCAAATCGGCCGCCACCAAACCGCGCATGCCCCCGCCGTAGCAGACCGAGGTCGAGCTCTTCACCCCCGCGTCCAACAGAGCCGATGCGGTGATGATCTTGAACACCGATGCTGCAGGCGCGTCCGGGTCGGTCAAGACGCGCGCGCTATCGCCCTTCCCCGCCTCGTAACCAACGTAGGCCAGCACTTCGCCGGTCTTCGGGTCGATCGCGACCAGTCCGCCTGCCGGCACGTCATAGCGGCCGAACAAGCTGCGAACGTGAGACTGTAGATCATGGTCGATGGTCAGGACCGCGCGCGTGCCGTCGCGCCGAGAGACCACCCAACCGTCGGCTCCGGGCTTGGCGTCCGCGATGTAGATGTCCGCAAACGGGGGCGTAACCACCCTCGCGACGTTCGTCGACGTTCGGTGAGCAGACGGCGGACTGGCCGTCAGAGCCAAAGGCGTTCCGAGGACCAGAGCGAGGCTCGCCAGCCCCCACAGCCAGGAGTGAGAAATTACGTGGCGCACGCGCCCACGCTAGAGAACCCGCTCGTGGCCGTCAATAAACCAATCAGTCCGCTGTGACTGCAACCGCCTGTCGGTGATTTAACGCCGTCCCTCAACCCGCTGTATATTGGAAGAGTGAGTTTCAAGGATCAGACGACGAGCGCCAGCCAAACCGTCCTGACGGAGGTCGCGGAGGCGCGCGCCCCCTCGCAAGGCGACGAGGACGGATGCCTGGTCGTCATCTACGGACAGGAGATGGGCCGCCGCGTGCGCGTCACCACTGAACCCTTGGTCATCGGACGCTCACCCAAGTGCGAGATCCAGGTCGATCAGGAAAGCGTCTCGCGCAACCACTGCCGGATTCGCTTCGAAGGTGGCGAGTTCTTGGTTCGCGATCTCGGCTCGACCAACGGGACCTACGTCAACGACGACCTGGTACACGACGATGGGCGACTCCGCCACGGCGACCAGCTCAAGGTCGGCCGGACGATTCTAAAATTCATCGCCGGCGACAACGTGGAGGTGGAGTACCACGAAGAGATCTATCGGTTGATGACGACCGACGGGCTCACGCAGCTTCACAACAAACGATACTTCGACGAAATGCTCGACCGCGAGGTCGCGCGTGCCAAGCGTTACAAGCGCAGCTTCTCGTTGCTCGTCTTCGATATCGATCTCTTCAAGAACGTCAACGACCGGTTCGGTCACCTGGCTGGCGACGCGATACTGCGCCAGCTCGGGGCCGTCCTATTGGGCAGACTGCGGGTCAACGATGTGCTGGCACGCATCGGCGGGGAGGAGTTCGCACTGATCACGCCTGAGGTTGGCCTCGACGGGGCCAAAGAGCTCGCGGGCAAGATCAACCGCCTGATCGGGGACACGCGATTCGAGTTCGAGGGCGCTCGCGTCAACGTCACGGTGAGCGTAGGCGTAGCCGAATGGCAAACACACTACGAAGACCCTTCCGATGTGTTGAAGGCGGCCGACGACAAGATGTACGAAGCAAAACGCAACGGCCGCAACCAAGTCTGCGCCTAGGGAGCGAAGCCCCGTGGTGCGGAACGCATCTTACGGGAGAGACACGCAACGAGCTCCACGAAGGCCGTTGCGATCACCCGAATCGACGCGCCGGTCTGCCGACCGGTGCGCCGCGGGTAGTGAGTCACTGCGCACTCGGCCACGCTGAGCTCCAAGCGACGCGCCTCGAACAGGATCTCGGCGCTGATGAGGGCACCGTGGCTGCGAAGCTCGCTCGACCCCAGCAAGCTCTGTGGCACCAACTTGAACGCGCAGTTCACATCGCGCACGCGCAAGCCGAAGACTCGGTTCACCAGTGCCGTCCAGGATCGGCCCCACAACCGACGCCACCAGCCATCCTGTCGATGCGTCCGATATCCCGCCACCACGTCGTGCTCCCGCAGCAGGTGGATGGCCCCGGGAAGGTCTTCCAAGTCGAACTGCCCGTCGCCGTCAGTCAGGAAGACATAGTCCATCGCGGCTCTTTCGAGCCCCGAGCGGACCGCAACCCCGTATCCGCGGTTGTGAGGATGAGGCACGATCTTCAGCTCGGGGATCATCTCCGCCAGCGCCGTCAGGACCTTCGCCGTGCCATCCGTGCTGCCGTCGTCGACGACGATGATCTCGAGCTCCGAGGCAAGGCGCCGCCCCACGTCGGCGGCCTGCCCGACCACGCGCGCGATATTGCCTTCCTCGTTAAAGCACGGGACCACAACCGACAGACGCATCGTGCCGAGCCTAATTCGGGGACCCCCCAGCTTCAATCAGGTTCAATCGACTAAATGCCCCCACCCCCTTGACGTCCTCAGCAGGCACTACAGGTGAGACCCTTGCCAGGGAAAAGGTGCGTGGCTATGTTCGCCCCAGTACTGAAAAAACTTCGGTCCCCACCGAGTTGGAGTAGAACAAGAGCATGAGCGACGAAGAGGAAACAATCACATCGATCCCGCCCCCCGAATCGGGAGAAATCGAGTTCGGCGACGAGCTCCCCGTTCTTCCGATCCGGAACGCTGTGCTCTTCCCAGCCGCTGTCGCGCCCTTTGATGTGGGCCGCGAGAAGTCCGTCGCGCTCGTCGAGGACATCGAGAACCTCGACCAGCCGATCATCGCGATCGTCGCCCAGCGGGACCCGTCCACCGACGACCCCAACCAAGACGACCTCTACCCGGTCGGCGTCGCGGCGCGCGTGCTCAAGGCGCTCAAGCACAGCTCCGGCAACTACAGCCTCATTCTCCAAGGCTTGGTGCGTATCCGGCTCAAGCAAGTGGTGACGACCGAACCGTACCTTCGCGCCCGCGTCTCGCGCCTCGACGAGCCGGAAGCCGAGGACGTCGAAAGCGAAGCGCTTGCAATGAGCCTCCGCGACGTAGCCAAGCAAGTCATTCATCTCATGCCGGAGCTGCCGCGCGAGGCCGGCTCGCTCATCGATTCGATTCAAGAGCACGGCCAGCTCGCCGATTTGGTGGCTGCAAACCTCGACGCCCCTGTCGAGGAAAAGTCGGAGCTCCTCGAGACGCTCGATGCGAAGGACCGGATTCGCAAGGTCCTACGTCTGCTCACGCGCCAACTCGAAATCCTCAAGATGCGGGAGCGCATCAACTCCCAAATCAAAGAGGAGATGGGCAAAAACCAGCGCGAATACGTCCTGCGCCAACAGCTCCGAGCCATCAAGGAAGAGCTGGGCGAAGACGAGGGCGATCAGGGCGACCTCGATGTCCTCGACGAGCGTTTGGCCAAGGCGAACCTGCCGAGCGAGGCCGACGACGTCGCGCACAAGCAGCTCAAGCGCCTGCGGCAAATGCAGGTGGGCTCTGCTGAATACACCGTCGTTCGCACCTACATCGACTGGATTCTCGACATCCCGTGGACCAAGCAGACCGCCGACAACACGGACATCGCGGCGGTGCGCAAAGTGCTCGACGAAGACCACACCGGCCTCGAGAAAGTGAAGAAGCGCATCGTCGAGTACCTGGCCGTCCGCAAGCTAAAGGCCGACAAGAAGGGGCCAATCCTGTGTCTCATCGGACCACCCGGTGTCGGTAAGACCTCGCTGGGCCGTTCGGTCGCGCGTGCAGTCGGACGCAAGTTCCACCGCATCAGCCTCGGTGGCGTCCACGACGAGGCGGCGATCCGCGGTCACCGGCGCACCTACGTCGGCGCCCTCCCCGGCCAGGTCATCCAAGGGATGAAGAAGGCCGGCACGATTAACCCCGTGTTCATGCTCGACGAGATCGACAAAGTTGGCCACGACTTCCGCGGCGACCCCGCGGCGGCACTGCTCGAAGTCCTCGATCCGGAGCAGAACGACACCTTCAGCGACCACTACCTCGAGATTCCGTATGACCTCTCGAAAGTGATGTTCATCGCGACGGCCAACGTCGGCGACACCATCCCCGCACCGCTTCGAGACCGAATGGAGATCATCGAGATTCCGAGCTACACGCGCCGCGAGAAGGCCGACATCGCACGCGTCCATCTCGTGCCGAAGCAGCTCGAGGAGCACGGCATCAAGCCCGAGCAGGTCACGCTCGAAGATGCGGCCATCGAATCGATCATCGATCACTACACCCGTGAGGCCGGCGTTCGTAACCTGGAGCGTCAAATCGCAAGCGTCATTCGTGGCGTGGCCGTGAAGGTTGCAGAAGGCGAAAAGGGGCCTTGGGCCATCTCTGACGAGGAATCGCTGCGGCCTTATCTCGGCGCGCCTCGCTTCATCTCGGAGGTGGCTGAGCGCACGGCAGAAACCGGCGTCGCGACCGGGCTGGCCTGGACATCCGTGGGCGGTGAGATTCTCTTCATCGAATGCACCAAGATGCACGGCACGGGCAAGCTTCAACTCACCGGTCAGCTCGGCGACGTCATGAAGGAGTCCGCACAAACGGCGATGAGCTACGTGCGAACGCGCGCCAAGGCGTTTGGAATTGCCGAGGACTTCCTCGAGAAGGCCGATGTCCACATCCACATCCCAGCCGGCGGCATGCCGAAGGACGGGCCAAGCGCCGGCGTCACGATGATGACCGCGATTGTCTCGCTGCTGACGGGCATCCACGTACGTCACGACGTTGCGATGACCGGCGAGATCACACTACGCGGCCGCGTTCTTCCGGTTGGCGGCGTCAAAGAGAAGGTGCTCGCTGCCCACCGCGCCGGAATCAAGCGCATCATTCTTCCCGAGCGCAACGTCGCCGACCTCGACGAGATTCCGGCCGAGGTTCGGGAAACCCTCGAGTTCATCCCGGTGTCCAAAATGGACGCGGTTCTTGCGAACGCACTCCTGGACCCTGACCGCCTAGAGCTCAACCTCGGCGATCCGCGTCCAGACAAGGGCGAATCCGAAGCCGTTCAAGCATCCCCGTAAGGAGTGTTTGCGCTCCGTTTGGGCGTGGTAAAGTCCGCCCATGGGTGAGATCAAGACTACGGTGCTTGGCGCCGGTTCGTGGGGGACAGCTTTGGCGAAGCTCCTTGCGGACCAAGGCTATCCGACTCGGCTTTGGGCGCGCCGCGAGGTGATGGCCGATGCGATTCAGCGCGATCGGGAGAACCAGGCGTACCTACCTGGGTTCTCACTTCCCGACACGCTCGAGACCACCTCCGATCTCGCGTACGCGCTCGATGGAAGCGACCTCATCGTGTGTGTCGTGCCGACCCATGGGTTGAGGGAGGTGCTCAAAGACGCGGCGGTGCTATTCGGAACGAAGGCGCCCATCGTCAGCGCGACCAAGGGCATCGAAATCGACAGCCTCATGCTGGTTTCAGAGGTTTTCGAAGACATGCTTCCCGAGTCCCAACACCCACGGCTCACCTACTTGGGCGGTCCGAGCTTCGCCAAGGAGGTCGCTGCGTGCCTTCCAACCGCGGTCTCGGTCGCGGGGAGCGACGCCGCCGCCGTGGCGGCCACGCAAAAAGCGTTCACTACGGATCGTTTCCGCGTCTACAGCACGGAGGATGTCGTCGGCGTGGAGCTCGGCGGCGCGCTCAAGAACGTCGTGGCCATCGCCGCAGGCATCGGCGACGGTCTCGGCTTCGGACACAACACGCGCGCGGGACTGATCACGCGAGGGCTCGCCGAGATCTCACGCCTAGCAATCGCGAAGGGTGCGAACCCACTGACTCTTGCGGGTCTGAGCGGAATGGGCGACCTCGTTCTCACCTGCACCGGTGACCTTTCGCGAAACCGCAACGTCGGCCTTCAAATCGGACAAGGCAAATCGCTCAAGGACATTCTGGGCAGTATGCAAATGGTCGCCGAGGGGGTGCGCACCGCGAAGAGCGCAAAGGAGCTCTCAGAACGTGTCGGTGTCGACATGCCGATCACGCGAGAGGTCTACGCGATGCTCTACGAAGACAAGCCGCCGTTGAAGGCCGTGGTCGACCTGATGACACGCCCCATGCGAGCCGAGCGCGAGTAATGGAAAGTGGGAGCTTTCGGCCAGTATATCTGATCCTGGTGCCTGCCATCCTCGTCGCGGCTGGAATCCTCGGCTTCTACACGTTTCGGTCGGCCCGCGAACACACTCAGCTCGGAGAGCAAACGATCGCACAGTCACTGCTTTCGGTAGCCCAGCATCGCGTCGAGAGCATCGAGCGCTATATCGATGTCGCGGACCGCACGACTGCCCGGCTCGTCGATCCGAACGACTCGAGCACGCTGGACACGGAGTGGTTGCCTCAATCCGCGACGCAGACCCCGAGCATCACGTCGGTCCTCTTGATCGATCAGGACGGCAAACTGATCCAATGGGCCAGCCGGCAGGACAAGAAGGCGCGCAGGGCCTTTCTGCGCGTCTTTCGACAGCAGTTGGTCGAGTCTCTCGATCTCGACTCTCCGGAGCCGCACCTGCTGCGACACTCACACGAACAGATCAATGGCACGAGCTATCTTCTGTCGTACAGAGCATACGCAACGCTCGCGGGCCAGGTCACCTACATCGTCGCTCATCACGACACGCAGTACTTGGTCGACCA
>CBDURI010000130.1:0-7553 GCA_965369435.1 uncultured bacterium | reverse complement strand
GCGATCTTTGGCCACAGAATGGCCTTCTCCGAGTCGGTCAAACGGGTGGCGACAACTTCCTTGCTGTCGGCACCGAACCGCATCTTCGCCGATGGGTTCGCATCCAGGTTGTACGACCACGCGGGATGAGTCGTGCCTCCGAAGTTGCTCGCTACGATCAGCACATCCGCGCCGTCCTCCGTGTACCCGAGCTGAACGGTTCTCTCCTTGCCTGACTTGCGACCGATCGTCGTCAGCGTGAGCTGCGGGATGGTTAGTGGCCCCGTGCTGGTAAAGCGTCCTCCGCTCACCTTGTACAGGAACGGATCCACTCTCGCAGCGAACGTCTTGGCGACCCAGCGCCCCACCGGGGTCACCGTAAAGTCATTGACAAAATCTCGATAGCTCATCTCGTCTCCACTCCGATCGACCATACCACGAAACCCCGTACGTTCATGGCTGGAGAGTCGGAGGAGCGGACCGAGGGCGTGCGTCGTTACAGGCCTAGCCAGCTTCTTGCGTCTAGAGGGCGGGTTCCCCTCCGGACTTCGAAGAAGAGGATCGCGTCGGGGCCGCCGGTATCGAGGGTGCCCACGCGCGTGCTCATGCCGACCCAGTCGCCGACTTGGACATCGGTGGCGCCGAGCCCGCCGTAGACGGTGTAGAAACTGGCTCCGTGATCGATGATGACCATCAGGCCGTAGGCTCCGTAGGTGCGTGCGAAGGCCACTCGTCCGTCCGCTGCTGCACGCACCGGCCCGCCCGGTCGCCCGTAGAACTCCAGGCCGGCAGCGCCTTCGCGTGAGCTTTCGCCGATCCGCATGGACCCCTGTACGGGCAACGCCAACTGGCCTCGCATCTGCGCAAACCCATCGCCGAGGTCATCCATGTCGCCAGACACCCGGATGCGGCCGTAGCTCACGCTGTGGCTCGGCACATCTTCCCGCTCCCCGCGAAGCGTGTCTTGGAAGAGAGAAGCGCTGCGACGGCTGTGCTCGATCTCTTCCTTCTTGGCCTCGAGCGCACGCAGGGCGATCTGAGCCTCTTGCAAAGCGTCGGTCAGCTGGTTTCTTTCGACCCGAAGGGCCGCGCCCCGCTCACCTAGAAAATCCATCGTGTCGAGGTCGCCCTTGACCATTCGAGAGAGCCGCTGCACCCGCGCCAGGTGTCCCATCAGCGAGTCGAAACCTCCAGCGATGGGAAGCATCCCGGCACGCCGAATGCGATACAAGGCCCGCGCACGCTCGTGCAATCTTTCCTCGGCCTCTTCGCGCTTGTCCGCAAGGCCGGAAATCTCGCTGTCGATTTGCGCTTGCCGCGTCTGTGCATGCTCCACGCGCGCCAGGTTCTCTGCGATCTCTCCTTCGACGGCATCGACGTCGGCCAAGCCGTTGGCTCCGGGATCCTGCTCAGCGGCGGCCCACCCGGTTGCCGAGAGGAGCCCGACCACGATCCAAACCGAGAATCTACTTTTGCTATTCATGTCACACCGCGAGATAGCGTCGCACAGACACAGCGCTCCCAACGGCCCCAATCACAGCGCCGCCCGCCAGCATCGCCACCAGCGTCCACGCGCCGAGGAAAACCACCCGGCTCCCGGTTAGCGCAGCGAGGGTCGAATCGACCGAGTCGTGAAGGGCGAGATAACCGGCCAACAATGCGAGAATCGCAAGAAGGGACGAAGCGAACCCCTGAAACATACCCTCGAGGACGAACGGCCCGCGTACGAACCCGTTCGTCGCGCCGCAGAGCTTCATCACCTCGATCTCTTGGCGCCGTCTCGCGACCGCCAATCGAATCGTGTTGCCGATGACGGCCACCACACAGAACATGACCAACACGGCAAGTCCGGCGGCGAGCATCCGTGCGCCCCACAATAGATTGTCGAGCTTCTGAAACCAGCTGCCGTAGCTTTCGACATCGCTCACGGCGCGGAATTGAGTGAGCCGCATGGCGATCGATTCACTGCGTTCGCGCGTCACGCCCTGAACCAGCGCCACCTCGAGCGAAGCAGGAAAAACCTCGGAGGGAAGCGAGCTCAAATCGGCTCCGACGTCCGCCTCTTCGAGAAACGACTCGCGCGCCTGCGTCGGCGTCACGTGCGTCACTGTGTCCACGTCGGCCAAGCCCTCGAGCACGACCCGCAGCTGTGCGATGTCCTGCGGGTCCGCGTCATCCTCCAAAAAGAGGGTGATGCGCCCACTCTGTCCCCAGCGCGTCGCGGCTGCGTCGAGATTGGTGACACCAAGCAGCGTCGCCCCCAAACATATGAACGCGACAGCCAGGCTCGTGACCGCCACGATATACAAGCGTCGCTCCTCGCGAAGACCCCGCCTCGCTCGCGTGATTGCGCTCTTCACGTCCATTGTTTCACCCCACCAGCGTGTGAATGCCGCTACTGCCCTGCCAGTGTCTGAGGCCCTGCTGAGCCTCCGACACGCGGCCGTCATCAATCGAGATCAAGCGGTGGTCCCGCTTGGAGATGAGGGAATGGTCGTGCGTTGCAAACAACACGGTCGTCCCTGTCGCATTGATCTCTTCAAAGAGCGTGAGGATGTCGATCGCGAGATGCGGGTCGAGGTTTCCGGTCGGCTCGTCCGCCAGAATCAGCGCAGGCTCCGGAACGATCGCCCTGGCGACCGCGACGCGTTGCTGCTCGCCGCCCGAAAGATTACTGGTCTGCTCCGGACCCCGGCCGGCCAAGCCGACTCGCTCGAGTGCCTCTGCTACGCGTGAGCGGATGAGGCGCTGCGGCATCGAGACGATTTCGAGCGCGACGGCGACGTTCTCGAAGACCGTCCAGTGATCGATGATGCGGAAGTCCTGAAACACGATGCCGAGGTTGCGCCGAAGGAACGGGATCGACTTGTCGGTCAGCCGCGCGATGTCGCGTCCGCAAAACAGCACCCGGCCCTCGTCGACTCTGAGCTCGCGGTAGACGAGCTTTAGAAGCGTGCTCTTGCCCGCACCGCTCGGCCCGGTGATGAACACGAACTCCCCGCGCTCGACCGAGAGATCGACTCCTCGGAGGGTCGGCTGGTCGGGCCGGAAGAACTTGTACACGTCCTCTAAGACCAGAATCGGCTTCGCCAGCTGCGGCTGGCTCGCACGCTGGCCGGCGCGAAAGAACGGAAACGGGCGAACGACCTTGGTTCCCTGCATAGAATCCCGCTAACCCGTTCAGCTCCCGCTGGGCAAGAAATCGGCCAAGAATCCGCGGTTGCCGAGGGCCCTGCTCCGGCTAGAGTCCGCGCAGCATGGGCGAGCGAGCGGTCTTGTATGAGGCGGCGAACCGGATTGGGATGATCACCTTGAATCGCCCCGACCACCGGAACGCCATGACTCCAGAGCTTCTGGATGCGTTTTCCGAGGCGATTGGGGAGGCGCGGAGCGACGAGGACATCCGATGCCTCGTGATTACCGGCAAGGGCCGCTGCTTCAGCGCCGGAGCCGACCTCCGCTCGTCGATGCAGCGAAGCGATCTCGGAAAGCCATCCCGGGACGCCTCATTCGCGATGTACGAGCCATTTCTGCAGGTGCTGGACCTCGAGGTTCCCGTGATCGCCGCGATGAACGGCCATACCGTCGGGGGTGGATTCGGTCTCGCCCTGCTCGCCGACATCCGAGTCGCCAACGTGGACGCCAAATACGGCGCCAATTTCGCACGTTTAGGAATCCATTCTGGACTCGGCATCAGCTATTTGCTCCCTCGTCTGGTGGGGGCGGCCTATGCTTGCGAGCTGCTGTTCACCGGCAAGCTCATCCGCGGAGACGAGGCGCTTCGCATTGGGCTCGTCACGCACGCGGAGGAGGCCGAGGAGGTGCTCCCGACCGCCATGGGGCTCGCACGCGCAATCGCCGGCTCCGCCCCGAAGGCCGTGAGCCAGATGAAGGCCTCGATCCGCCGCGGGCTTCAATGGGAGATTCGCGAAGCCGCTCTGCAAGAGGCGGGGCTTCAAGCGGAGAGCCTGGGCACGGCCGACGCCAAGGAAGGGGTGAGCGCGATCCTTCAAAAGCGGGAACCCGAGTTCACCGGGAGCTAGACCCATGTTGGCAACCCCTGAGCTACCCATCCCGATCGACGCCGTGCCCGAGCCATTGCGTCGTTTTGCCGATCCCAAGGGACCCACCGCGGCCAGGATGATGGCGGCTCGGGGGATGGTCCCCGTCAAGGGCGGCGACCTGGTGCTGCTGCTCGCACAACTCACCGCCGACGCCGACCCCGGGGTCTCCAAGTCAGCCGCCGATACGCTCGCAGAGCTCCCGGAGACGGTGCTTCTCCCTGCTTGCGGCGAGGACCTCCATCCGGCTGTCTTGCATGAGGTCGCCCTCCGCTTTTCCACCCACGACGAGGTGCTGGCACGGCTCGTCCAAAACCACGCCGTTGCCGACGGGACCATCGCCACCATCTCCGCGCATTGCCCCGAGCGCATCACCGAGATCATCTCCGTGAACCAGCAACGACTTCTCGGGGCGCCGCAGATCATCGAAGCCCTCTACAAGAACCGAAACACCCGCATGTCGACCGCCGATCGTCTGATCGAGCTCGCGGCGCGCCATGGCGTCGAGCTGACCGGCATTCCGATGTTCGACGAGCTCAAAAAAGCCATCCAAGGCCAGCTGATCCCCGAGGCGAGCGAGGAGCCACTGCCGAGCGACGACGCGTTCGCGAGCGCACTCGAGGAAGACAGCGACCAGGACGCTGTCGCGCGGGACAAGGCCGATGGCACAGAGGAGACCAAGGAGGAGTTCATCTCCCTTCAGTCCAAAATTCGCGCGATGAACGTCGGCGAGAAGATCCGCATGGCGCTGCTCGGTAACGCGGCGGCGCGGTCGATGCTCGTGCGCGACCCGAACCGCGTGGTGTCCATGGCGGCAATCGCCTCTCCCGCAATGGGCGACGGCGAGGCCAAGAACGCCGCGCAGAGCCGCGAAGTGTCCGAGGACGTGCTCCGATTCATCGCCAAGAAGCGTGAGTGGGTTCGCAACTACGAGATCAAACGACACCTGTGCAACAACCCGAAGACGCCCCTCGCCTTGTCGATGACGTTCCTCGCGCACCTTCGCCGCAACGATCTGCGAGCGTTGGGGCGAAGCCGCGGCATTCCGGGGGCCCTCAAGGAGGCGGCCAAGCAACGCTCCAAGAAATTCGACTGATGAGCCTGTTCAAAAAGCTGTTCGCTGCGGACCCCGATGGCCTCGAAAAGAAGGCCGATGCGCTCTACGCCGCGGGCGACTACGGCCCCGCCAAGCTCACGTACGAGAAGGCGCTCGCTGCCTCTGCGGAAGGTGCGCATGCAGCGCTCGCAGAGAAGGCTCGACGATGCACCGACGGCATCGCGCGGCAACGCATCGAAGAAGCGAGAGCGTATCTTGCGCAGGGCTCGATCGAGCTGGCGGAGCAGGAGCTCGCGGGCGCGCTGGAGGTTGCGCTCGACGAGGCGCTTCACGACGAGGCCCAAGGGCTGCTCGACGGGCTCGAGGCGAAGGAAGCGCAGGAGCAGGCGACGGCCCCTGAAACGACGGACGAGGAACGCATCGCCCTGCTGATGGGTCAGTGGGGCGAGGCCCAGGCGGACGAATACGACCGCTACGGTGACGCCTTGATCGACGGGCTGCTCGCGATGCACAAGGAGCAGTTCGACGATGCGCGCGCTCAGCTCGAAGCGCTCCTCGAGGGTGCATCGGAACCGCGATATCTCTGGCTGGAAGTGGGCCGCGCGCGCCTGCTCGCCGACGACACGCCCGCCGGGAAAGAGGCGTTGCAAAGCTTCCTCAACGCCTTAGAGGACGAGGAGGGAGGCGAAACCAAGCTCGGCGCCAACGTTGCCCTGGCCCGACTCGCCGCCGACGCCGGGGACTTTGAGGAGGCGATGGGCTATTTCGAGGGCGCCGTGCACGCCCTGCCCGAGGACTACCGGCCGTATCTCGCCATGGGAGCATTCCTTCGGGACAAGGGGCACGGCGAGGAGGCGCTCGAGGTGCTCCAGACGTCGCTCGAACTGGGCAAGAAGGCCGGTACCGACTGGCGACTTCTCGAGGAGATTGGACTGGCGTCCGAGCTCGCTGGCAAACCCGACGACGCCAAGAGTTTTCTAGAGCAAGTCGTCGAGTTCTTTGCGAATCACCAGATCACCGATTTCCCGCCGACGACAGCCACGGCCCTCGCGAAGCTGTACGAAGCCGACGGACGACTGGATCGCGCGGCGGACCTCTACCGGGCGCTGAGCCAGGGGAGCGACACGGAGCGACACGCGCTCTATCACTACGAGACGGGACGCCTGCTTCTCGCCCTCGGCCTGACGGACGAGGCCCGCCGAATGCTCACCCGGGCCGACGCGCTCACCTCTGACGACGACGCCGAATTGTCCCAACAGGTGACGGCATTGTTGCAGGGATAGCGGCTAATCTACTGATTTCACGCTGCTTTCCGAGTCGATGACGGCCTGTAAATCGGTGCTATGTTTATCGGGCGTAGAGGCGTGGACCGGGAATCTACCTGGCCGCGACCAAAGCGAATCAATCCCATGAGCGGAACAGGACACGCGTCCGAGGAGCGGCCCGTCACGGTGCCGCGTATTCGCAAGATGAAGCGTGACGGAACGCGCATCACCATGGTGACCGCGTACGACGCCACGTTCGCGCGCCTATTCGACGAGGCCGGCATCGACGTCCTGCTCGTGGGGGACTCGCTCGGGATGGTGGTGCAAGGGCACGACTCCACCCTGCCCGTCACGGTCGACGAGGTGATCTATCACTGCCGCGCCGTCGCCCGAGGGACGCGCCGCGCGCATGTGGTCGGCGACATGCCATTCCTCAGTTGGCAGGTGAGCCCCGAGCAGGCTCTCACGAATGCAGGCCGGTTCCTTTCCGAGGGAGGGGCGCAGTCGGTCAAGCTCGAAGGCGGGGTCGATGCCGCCCCGACGATCGAGCGCATCGTCCGCGCAGGTATTCCGGTCATGGCGCATGTGGGGCTGACGCCCCAGAGTGTGCATGCGATGGGCGGCTTCCGGGTACAGGGCAAGTCCGAGAGGGCTGCGGCACGCGTGTTGGCCGATGCCAAAGCCGTAGCCGACGCGGGCGCGTACTCCGTGGTGCTCGAAGGCATCCCGACTGACCTCGCAAAACGGATCACCGACGAGGTCGACATCCCGACCATCGGCATCGGCGCGGGCCCCCACTGCGACGGCCAAGTGCTGGTCTGCTACGACCTGCTCGGCCTGACGCCCGACCTAAAGCCTAAATTCGTGAAGCGATATGCTGAGTTTTTCGAGGAAGGCTTGACCGCCGCGCGGCGCTACCGCGACGAGGTTCGCGCCGGCGTCTTCCCGAGCGAAGAGTATGCCTTCGGCAACGTGAAGAAGACCGACACTCCGGCCCCCGCGTCGAGTCTCACCCTCGTGCGAGATACCCAAACTGGCTACGGACCCCAGGGATGACCACCGTCGTCCGCAAGCCTGCCGAATTTCGGCAGGCCTGCGATGATGCGCGCGCCGGTGCCCGCAGCGTCGGGCTCGTGCCGACCATGGGTGCGCTCCACGACGGGCACTTCTCTCTCGTCGAGGCTGCCAAGA
>CBDURI010000129.1:0-7557 GCA_965369435.1 uncultured bacterium | reverse complement strand
GCGGCCTAGCCCAGAAAGGTGTCCTCGAACGCTCGATTTTGGCGCAACGCCTCGTACAGCACGATGCTCACCGCATTGCTGAGATTCAGGCTGCGGACCGCTCCGATGGTTGGGATGGCCCACACGTTTTGCCGGTCTTGGAGCAGCACGGCAGGTAGTCCAACGGACTCTCGCCCGAAGACCAGGGCGTCGCCCGGTTCGAATGCCGCCTCGAGGTACGATCTAGAGGCCCCAGCGGAAAACAAATGAATTCGGCGATGTAGATCGGATTCCTCGAATGCCTCGAATGATTCGTGTCGGTGAATCTCGACGAGGTGCCAGTAGTCGAGGCCCGCGCGGCGCACCGCGTGCTCGTCGATTTGGAACCCGAGTGGTCCCACCAGGTGCAGGGGCGATTGGGTCGCCCCGCAGGTCCGGGCGATCGCTCCGGTGTTGGGTGGGATCTCCGGCTCGACCAAGACCACGTGGAACGGGTTGGCCATCGGGTGGGCACGGAGCTTCGGGCCTTGGGGCATGCCGGTTCTTACGATACAGGGTACCGGCATGGCAAAGCGGGCTTGGCTGTTGGTGATTGTGGGCGTCCTCGGCGCGTGGCTGGTGTGGCGACAGAGCCGGTCTGTGGTGCCAGCCTCCCTTTTGGAGTGGACGGAAGTCGTGGCGTTGGTGTCGCCCCCTCCGGGGCTCGACTGGGAGGAGCTCGATGCGCATCCGGCCGTGAAGGAGGCCGTTCAGGGCGTCGATCCGGATCGCCTCCGCGAGGCGTTGGAAGCGGCGGGGCTAGAAGGTTTATGGGTGGCGGTGACCTCCGACAGGCTCGTCGGTGCAGAGCTGCCTCTGGCCGACCGGTTCGCTTCGGGCGGCGTCGTGCGCGGCTTTCGAGGAGAGGCGCTCACGACGGACGGGTTGTTGTACGTCATCGATCACACGCAGTGGCCGGTCGTCCTTTCGGATCGGGTCCTTGCCCGTGTAGCGCGCGGCATTCTCGAGGGGAACGCAGCCCCTCCGCTCGACGCCTTTCCCGAGGCGCTCACGCAGCCACAGGCGGTCGAAGTCCTGGTGCTTCTGACGGGCGGGCGGGGCCCCCGGCTTTGGCGCTCGGCGCGCGCACAGTCGATCGCCGAAGGCCTGATCACCGCCTCTCTGGCGGCTCGCGAGCGCTGGGAAGAGCGAACGGAGACGATGGGCGGTCCGCTCAGCGACCGCCTCGACCAGCTCGACGTCGAGGTGGCGTTCCTGTTCGATGACGGCACCTTCGGCCCAGGGGCGACATCCCTCATCAACGCGTTGGTGAAATCGCAGCACGGCGTCGCCTATGAGCAGCCCTCGCGTTGGCGCTATCTTCTGCCGCGGCGAACACAGGTAGCCGACACCCCGACGGACGCGTACCGCAGACTGTTCCGTGACAACGATCTGCCCGAAGACAGCTTTGAGCGAAAAGACCTGCGCCTCTACCGGCTTCGGATGCAAACGGTGTCGATCGATCAGGGCTCGGCGGGCTCGAGGCGCCCAGGCGTGTCGCCCGGTTCCGGCGATTGACGGGGTTCCTGCTCGGCCTCGAAGCCATCGAGGGCTGCGTCGGGTTCTGCGGGAAGCAACACCACAAACGTGGTGCCTACACCCTGGCGGCTGCGGACATCGATGCGGCCGCCAATTTCAGAGACGATGCGCTGCGAAATCGCGAGCCCAAGGCCGGTGCCCTGCTGCTTCGTGGTGACGAATGGCACGAAGAGGTTGGCGAGGAGCCCCGGTGCGATGCCGGGGCCGGTGTCACGAACGCTGAGGTGGACCCAGGGGCGAGCGCCTGCACCGATGCGGAAGCGGTCTTGGATGCGGGTCTCGACGTAGATGTCTCCACCGCTCGTCATGGCTTGCATTGCGTTCTGGACGAGATTGATCAGGACTTGGCGTAGGTGTTCGATATCGATCCGCACCTTGGGCAGCTCGGGGTCCATCGTGACGTGCAAGCCAACGTCGGCCGAATCGCACTCCGGCCGAAGGAACTGAAGCGTCAATTGAACCGTGGCGTTTACGTCGATCGGCTCGGGGTCGGTGTGAGCGGGACGCGCGTAGTCCAAAAACGAGCTGACGACGCGGTTCAGGCGGTCAACCTCGTCGACGATGATGTCGAGGAACTCGCCGCGCCCTTCGGGCTGATCGGAGGTCTCGGAGAGGTACTGGGCACTTGCCTTGATCGACCCGAGCGGATTTCGGATCTCGTGAGCGAGGCCTGCGGCCATCTCGCCGAGTGCCGCGAGCCGGTCCTTCTCTTTCATCTGCTGGTAGAGTTGGGAGTTCTCGACGGTGACGGCGACCTGGGTGGCCAAGCCCACCAGGAGCTGCACCTCTTCTCGTGAGAAGGCATCGCGGAGTCGATCATCCCGAACGCAGACAAAGCCGTAGAGGTGACCCGACTCACCGCGAAGGCCCAGGCACAGGGAGGACTGAAGGGCGCGCATGGTGACGGCGATGTCATGGGCGGTTTCCGCTTCCCGATCGTCTCCGAGCAGCCTTCGCTCTTCGAGCTCGCGCTCCGCGTTCTCGAGTACGGCGGCACCTGTTCTCGACAGTCGATCGATGAGAGGGCGCGCCGGCGCCATTTCGACCCGCTCGGCAGGCTTGGGCCCGAAGTGGTTTTTCAGGATGAACACTCGCGCATCCGGTCCGAGCAGGTAGAGGCCGCCCTGTGTGAAGCGCGGAGACTTGTCGAGCCCGTCGATCAGGAGATCGGCGAGCTCGTCGATCTCGATGATGTGCGCGAGCGAGCGCCGGAGCGCGAGGACGGTGCGTTCGAGCTCGAAACGCTCGTGGAAGAACACCTGGGAAATCCATTCCTGCACCCTGGTTCGAAGCGGATCGAAAAGGATCAGGACTAGAAATGCCGACACCACCACGTGTAAAAAGAGCTGCTCGCCAGAGACGAGGCGCATGAGCCACAGAATGAAAGCCAGGACGAACGCGAGCGCGGTCAATACACCCAAGCGTCCGGCGAGCTCGTAGAGGTCGATCAGGCGGTAGTGGGTGATCGACTGAGATAGAGCGTAGAGGAAGACCAGAATGAGGATCGTGCCGACCGGGGGGATATCGAGTCCGACATACGGGAGGTACTCGACGAGAGTGAACAGGCCGCCAAAGCCGCCGACGAGCGCGATGTAGCGAAGACGCGCGCCCTCGACGCGTGACTCGGTTTCGAAGCCGAGCTTGTAGAGATAGCCGAGGGCTAGGGACAGGAAGACGGTGACGTAGAGAAGGAGGCCTCCGACGACGACTGCGTGATCGTAGAACGGGGTCAACATGGCGCCGAGGAGCACCACAGCCGCCACGACCGACGCGCGGCGCAGGAAGCGGGTGCGGCCGGTCTCCCAAGGCACCATGACCCCGAAGAAGCGCACCGCGGACAAGGGTAGCAAGACGCCGCAGATCAGGTTGAAGCGCTCCCAGAAAGGAACTCGGCCGACCACGCCGAGCATGAAGGTGCTGACGTACCAAAGCCCGGTGTTGGTGGCGAGGATGCCGAAGAGCCAGCGATCGGTCTGACGCTGGGTGCGCAGCAGGACGCTGGCGGCAAGCGCGAAGCACAAAAGTGCAGCGATGAACGAGGTCTGTGTCCGCGCGTCCACGGCGGAAGCCTAACAGCTCCCCTGGGCTCGGTCAGTTGCTAGAGTACGCGTTGAGATGGCTGTGCGAATTCTCGACGGGGCGATCGGAACCGAGCTGATGGCGCGTGGGTTAGATCTCGATGCGCCCGCCTGGAGCGCGCGGGCGATCGAGGACGCGCCCGACCTGCTCGCGCGCATACACACCGACTATGTGGGGGCGGGCGCAACGCTCCACACGGCGAATACGTTCCGAACGCAGCCCCATGCCCTGGGCGAGGGCTGGGTCGCCGCGCTGGGGGCCGCGGTCGGTATTGCGCGCGACGCCGTATCGCCTGAGTGCGCTGTGCTCGGGAGCATGGCGCCGATCAACGACTGCTACCGTCCCGATCTCAGTCCTGGCAAAAAAGGACGCGCCCAGCACCGAGAGGTGGCATCGGCGCTCGCGAACGCGGGCTGCGATGTGCTTCTTTGCGAGACCTTCGCAAACGGGGCAGAAGCGGTCGTGGCGGTCGAAGAAGCTCTCGCGACGGGGTTGCCGGTGTGGCTGTCCCTGACCGCCGGGCCTTTTGCAGAGTTGCTTTCGCCCAGGGAGCTGGCCCAGATCGGTCGGGATGCGGCGTCGACCGGGGTCGAGCGGGTCCTGGTCAATTGCATTGCTGCGACGCAGATCGGCGCTTACGTCGATACGATTGCGGTGCTTGACGTGCCGTTCGGCGTGTACGCCAACGCGGGTAGGGAGGACGAAGCGCTAGGGTGGGGCGCGACGAGCCTGCGTGCGGCGGAGGCGTACGCTGACCTTGCTGAACGATGGAAGGATGCAGGTGCCTCGGTCATCGGGGGGTGCTGCGGTACCGGGCCGCTCCACATCCAGGCGCTTGCCGAACGCATTACCTAAGAGCTGGCTGCGTTTTGAGTTCCCGCGTCCGGCTCGAGCAGATCGCGGACGATCAGGAGGAGGTCGGATGGGTCGAACGGCTTGCGAAGCCAACGCTCGGGCTGGCCATCCGGATCTGCGTCATCGGGAGGTGGCGCGCCGCTCATGATCGCTGCCCGGTTGACCAGGCCCTTCTTGCGTAGCTTCCCGAGGAGGATGTCACCCCGCTCGTCTGGAAGCGTGAGATCGATCAGCGCTGCGGAGAACGGCTCTTTGCTGGCTAACGCTTCGGTGGCCGTGCCTACGCAAGTCGACTTTACGTTGCTCAGCGCCAGCGTCATCGAGACGAGGCCCCGCACACCTTCGTCGTCTTCGACGACCAAGACATGGGCCCGCTCAGCTTCCGTCGGTTTCATGACGCGGCTGATCCGGGTCGGTTTGGGGACGGTTTCGGACTCGTGCTTCGCTCCGGCTTCCCGCAGCTGAATGCGAAACTTCGCGCCCCTGCCGGGCGATGTGTCGAGGCGAATTCGGCCACCGAGCGACTCCACCGTCCCGCGAACGATCGCCAAGCCCAAGCCGGTGCCTTCTGCGCGGGTCGTGTAGTACGGGTCGAACGCGTGCTGCTGTTGTGACTCGGACATGCCGGGTCCGTTGTCGCGCACCTCGAGGTCGATCAGTGTTCCGCGGCGGCGCATGTGAACCGACACCTCTCCGCCCGCCGGAACCATCTGCACCGCGTTGTGCGCGAGGTTCCAGACGATCGAAAAGAGTTGAGAGCGCTTGCCCTCGACCCAGCAGGCGTCTTCGACCTCGGCATGCACCTGGACGCGCTTGTTTTGTGCTTCGGGCCGAAGCAGACGAACGACGTCGCGAATGACGGCTGACAGATCGCTGCGTGGCTGTTCGTGATTGGTATGGCGCACCATCCGGAGCAAGTCTTGTGTCGCGTCGCGGGCCACCTGTGCGCTCTTTTCGATCAAGGCCAGCGCCTCCTCGGGTGGCGCTTTGTCTGGACGCTCGCGCGCCACTTGTGCCCAGCCGACAATCGCGCTGAGCGCGTTCGCGACTTCATGCGAGACGCCCGCGGCGAGGTCTGCAGCGGCGGCCTTCGCCTGGACACTTTCGGCGACCGCACTTGCCTGCGAGGTGAGCAAGACCGCGGCCCGACCGTTCCCAGCGGGAATACCGAGCACCTGCACGCCGGGTCGCGGCGCGAACGCCGAAGACGTGCCTTGGCGAGCACTGTCGAGGACGTCCCGTACCGCCTGCACATCGGTGGTGCCGAGCAGCCGCTCGACTCCGGCGAGCAGCTCGGTGGGCGCCTCTCCGCCTAGTGGGGCGAGCGCGTGCACGTTCCCACCCACCGTCCCGTCCTCCCGTTCCTCGAGGAGGGCCAGCCGGAGTTGGTTAGCTATCCAACTGATTAGTTCTGATGGCACCGCAAATGTCCGCCTCAAGCAAAATGTAAGACGTTTTGGGTGGATCCGTCAATCCAAACGCCCGTTTTGCCGAGTATTCGCCATGCCCTCCCAACCTTCCCAGGTTCGATCCGAACCAAAACACAGTGCCTTCGCAACCTTCCCAGGTTCCGACGAGAAACCTCCCGGGGGCGATTTCCAGCCTTCTGGTCAGGATTTGCCCGCCCGACGCCTAAGTGACACCGTCTTGCACTCGATGAGCCAAGAGACCCAACCACCTCGTGCGAAACGGCTGCCAGCTCGCGGCGGCATATCCCTGGGGCGACTCTTTGGAATTGAGATCCGGCTCGACTTCAGTGTGCTCATCGTCTTTACGCTGGTCGTCTACAGCCTGGGGGCCGGCTTATTTCCTCGCTGGCACCCCAGTTGGGGGTCCGCGCTGACCTGGAGCACGGCATTGGCTGCCGGGCTCTTGTTCTTCGCGTCTCTGCTGGCCCATGAGCTCTCGCACTCTGTGGTCGCCCAGCTTCGCGGTATCCCGGTGCCACGGATCACGCTCTTTGTCTTCGGTGGCGTATCCGAGCTCCAACGGGAGCCGGACACGCCAGCGACCGAGTTCCTGATCGCGATCGTCGGTCCAGCGATGAGCGCCTTTCTTGGCTTGGCATTCACCTGGCTCGGAGCCTCTTTGGCTGGCCCGGACTTCGCGAATGCTGTCTTCGAGGATTCCGAGGCGGCGATGGCGAATCTGGGGACCGCAGCAACCCTGTTTCTCTGGTTGGGTCCCATCAACTTAATGTTGGCCTTCTTCAACCTGATTCCAGGTTTCCCGTTGGACGGTGGGCGGGTGCTGCGCGCCATGTTGTGGGCCATCTCTGGTGATCTTCAGAACGCGACTTTGTGGGCGTCGAACATGGGCCGGCTCTTTGCGTGGACGCTCATGGGCTTTGGCGTGCTGCAATCGTTTGGGGGCGCGTTCGTGCAGGGCATCTGGTTGCTCTTGATCGGCTGGTTCCTCAACAACGCTGCCCGCGGCAGCTACGCACAGCTGCTCGTTCAGCAGGCATTGGATGAGCTCATCGTCGGCAACTTGATGCGAACACATTTCGAGGTCGTTCATCCCGACCTTACGTTGGATGCGTTTGTGAACGAGCTCTTGCTTCGCAGCGCTCAGTCGGCGTGGCCCGTGGTGGACGAAGGCAAAGCCGTCGGCCTCATCACCTTCGATGACGCGCGCGCCACGAACGAGGAAGAGCGCATCACACAAACGGTGCGTGACGTGATGAGCCCGATCGACGAGCGTCTTCGTCCCGACGTCGGCGGCCGTGATGCGCTTCGCGCCCTGGCCGAGTCAGAAAGGGATCCACTGCCGGTCATGCAGGGGGACACCATCGTTGGCCTACTTCACCGAGGCGACATCGCACGCTGGCTGGCGCTTCACCACCTCGAGAGCTAGGCAAAAGACCGTCCCCGAGCTCGCGTGGTCGTGGGTAAAGGCTGGTTTTGTTGGTGAATGTCGGGGACTCGAACGATCGGCCTGCCAAAGACGCAGACCTCGCCTCGAATGACGGATCTGCTACCTTCGGCGCCCGATGACGGACCCCAAAATCACCTTCGAGCAGGTTTTGCACGTCGCGAAGCTGGCCAGGCTGACGCTGTCCGACGA
>CBDURI010000128.1:0-7561 GCA_965369435.1 uncultured bacterium | reverse complement strand
TCGGGGGCCCGGATTCGTCGTTCTTGAGACGCGCAAGCTTCCCGAAATCGGCCATGTGGCTGGGCAGGATGAACATCGCCTCGACCAGCGACGCCGCGAGCGACGCCACGACGACTTTGGGAATGATCGCGAAGAAATCGCCGAGCACACCTTCCATCAGGAGCAGGGGCAAGAACGCGGCCCAACTGGTCAGCGTCGACGCCACGACCGGCCAGAAGACCTCTTGCGTGCCGACTACTGCCGCCTTTCGCCGCGGCATTCCCTCCTCCATGTGCCGGAAGATGTTTTCGATGATGATGATGGCGTCGTCGACCACGACGCCCAGGCACAGGATCAGCGCCAAGAGGGACATCATGTTGATCGTGATGCCCATCGCGTGCATCGCGATGATCGCGCCTGCCAGGGCGACTGGAAGCCCTAGCGCGGCCATCATTGCGTTCCGCGCGCCGATGGCGACCCACAAGAGAAGCAGCACGAACAGAAGGCCTAGCGCGGCGTTTGCGTAGAGCGTGCCCAAAGAGTGCTCGACTTCAGCAGCAGCGTCACCAAACAAGTCGATCGTGACCCCCGGCGGAAGGGTCGGTCGCACGCGATCGACCAATGCGCGAACTTCTTCACTGATCCGCACGCTGTCCGCCTGCTCTTCTTTTCGAACGGTCAGCACGATCGCCGGTTCCCCGTTCACGCGCCCGCTGAACTTCCCGGGCGCGAACGTATCTTTCACCTCAGCGATGTCACGGACGCGTACCGAGCCACCTTGGGGGTCGGGCCGGATGACGACATTGGACAGCTCCTCGACGTCGTTGACTCGCGTCATCCCGCGGACGAGCCGTGCATCGCCTGGTCCCTTGGTGGTTCCAGCCGGGACATTGGCTGCCCGAAACCGAAGCGCTTCGGTGACTGTCGTCAGGGAAAGCCGATATGCGGAGAGGCGGTCCGGATCGACATCCACGCGGAATTCCCGGTCTCGTATGCCGTTGCGCCACGTACCTGACACCCCCGGTAGCCGCTCGACCCGGTCCGCCATGTCCTTGCCGATCTGGCGCAGCACGGCTTCGGGGACCTCGCCGCGGATCGCGACCGCGATCGTCGGGAAGTCGACCTTCACTTCGCGCACGACGGGGCGCTCTGCGTCGATCGGCAAGTCATCAATGCGATTGATCTCGTTCGAGACCTCTATCATCGCGCTGGTGATGTCTTCGACATCGGCGTCGAAGTGGAAGCTCACGTACGACACGCCTTCTTTGGACACGCCCCAGATCTCTTCGACCTCGTCGACATCACCGACCGCGTTCTCGATTGGGATCGTGACGAGCTGCTCGATTTCCTCGGGCGATGCTCCTACGTAGACCGTAGTGATGTTGCCCCAGCCGGTGGGCATCGTCGGCAGCGACTCCCGGTGCATCCTTCCCATCACCAACGCACCGATGAGAACCGCCGAGATCGCCACGAGATTGACGAGCACCGGCTGACGGACTGCGAAGGCGGGAATGCTCATGGCGCGCTGCTGTGTTCCGTCGAGGACGCCGAGGCCGTCTCGACCGGCACCACTCGGACTTTCGACCCATCTACGACGCGGGTGACGCCCTTGATCACGACCGTCTCGCCGGGCTCGATGCCTTCGGTCACTTCCGCAAACCCGGCGCCCACGAGGCCGAGCACGATCGAGCGCCGGTGCGCGATTCCATCCGAGATCACGTACACATGCTGGCGGCCAAAGCGCTCGAACACCCCTTCGAGAGGCACCCGCATCACCATCCTCGGTTCGCCGGTTTCGACCGAGAACCTAGCCACCAAGCCCGGGCGCAGTCGCCCCTCGTCGTCGTCGATCTCGACCTCGACCGGAAGGCGCCGGGTACGCGGGTCGATGACCTCCCCCACGCGGACGACCGTGCCGCTGAAGATCTCGCCCGGTCGCGCGTACACCGAAATCACTGCCGCGGAGCCCACCGCGACGTCGATCGCCTCACGCGGGTCGAGCAAGACGCGGGCTTTGAGCAAGCTCGTATCTGCCAAGACGAGCAACGGGCTCCCAGGAGCGAGATATTCTCCAACCTCGACCGTCCGTTCGACGACGGTTCCGCCAAACGGAGCGCGAACGACCGCGTCGGTGAGACCGCGTCGAGCGAGTCGGGCCTCGGCGCGCGCCGCGTCACGGGCGGCCGACGCGAGGCGCACTGCGTCTACGGCATCGTCCAAGCGCTGCTCAGGAAGACCACCCGTCTGCACGAGCTTTCTCGTTCGCGCTTGTTCGCGCTGGGCCTGATTCAGTCGCGCCTCGCTTTGAGCAACGGCTGCGTTGGCCGCCTGTGCCGCCGAGGCTGGGCGTCCCACGTCGAGACGCACGAGAACGTCCCCCTCTTTGGCGCGGTCGCCTGCTTCGACCAACACATCGACGACCCGCCCCGCTGTCTCGGAGCGCATGTTCGACTGCCGATTCGCAAGGATCTCGGCCGTGGCCGAAGAGATCGGCGTGACGGCCTCCGGCTCGATCGTCGCGGCGTGAACCGGCGGCGGCGGAGCCTCGGTCGCCGCCGGCGCGGTCCCCGTGCAACCGCTTGCCGCGGCCATCGCCGCCGCCACGGCCGCCGCCACGGCCGCCGTCAACGAGAGGCGCAAAAGCACGAACTGTGAGGGGAAGCAGGGAAGCGTCACCCGAGAACCCTGTGTGTGGATCAGTACTCGGGCAAGAAGAAAAGCGCCCGGCGCTAGCTCAGCGCAGCACGGCGTATGCGTTGCTCAAGCACGGCTTGTCGGGCCTCTGTTCCGTCGTGACGCCCAGAATCAAGCGTTCCCCTTCGCTCCAGCCGCGGATGATGAGCGTGTCGCCTGGGAAAACCGGGTTGCTGAACTGTCCTCGGAGCGTCGCGAGCTTGTCGGGATCTCCGCCACACGCCCCTTGGACGACCGCCCGCCCGGCGTATCCATAGGTACACAAGCCGTGCAAGATCGGTCGGTCGAAACCCGCCTGCGCCGCAAAGTCGGGATCGGCATGCAGGGGGTTGTAGTCGCCGCTCAGACGGTAGAGGAGCGCCTGCGTGGGTCCGACTTGGTCGCGGATCTCGAAGTCCGGCTCATGGTCCGGTGGGTTCACGCGCTCGGTCTTGGGGGGGCGCTCGCCACCAAAGCCTCCGTCGTTGCGCAACAACAAGGTCACCTCGCCCCGGATGATGAGATCGCCGTCCTCGTCGTGGGCGTCGATGCAAAACACGGCCATGGCGAGCCGTTTCAAGTCGTAGAGCCCCGCCACCTTTCCTGTGACCCGTAGCTGGGCGTTCGGGCGGAGCGGCTTGAAGAGGTCCATTTGCTGGCTGTGGTGGACCATTCCCTGTCGGTCGCAGCCGATTCGATCGACGAGCGCATCGAACGCGGCGAACGTCGGGATGGTACCAAACGTGGGAAGGACCCTCGGGCCGCGTCCTTCGTAGAGGTAGTCGAGCTCTGCGTCCGCGGATGCCCCAACCCCGAGTGCGTACAGCACCGTATCCCGCCACGTGTAGTTGAAATCGATGGGAGAGGTCTCGTAGCCCAAGCTCTGTGCGTCGATCGCCATGCCGGTGGCCCGAGTAGAGCGCCTGCCGCAAAGGATGGCAATCCGGCGCTCCGCGGCTTACAGTTCGGCGTGGTGAACAGGGTGAAACGAGTTGCGATCGTTTTCTCCGGCGGCCCTGCACCGGCGGCCAACGCGGTGATCTCTGCCGCGGCGATTTCGTTCTTGGAGGCTGGCGCCGAAGTACTCGGTATCTTCCACGGGTACACCAACCTCCAAGAGTACGATCCCGTTGCTCAACCCATGCTCGAGTCCGAGCACTATCGCTTGCTCATGCCTGCCGACATTCGCGGGCTTCGCAATAGCCGCGGCGTCATCATCGGAACGGCACGGGTCAATCCCGGCGCCCCTATCGAGAGCCCGTCGGACCTACTCGATCCCGAGAAAACCGAGCGGCTTCGCAGGATTCATCGCGCCCTCCGCGACCTCGACGTCGATGCGCTCATCTCGATCGGTGGCGACGACACCCTCAAGACGGCGAACTTCCTCTACGAGTATCAGAACCACCACGTCTCGGAGGAAAACCGAGTTCGTATCGTGCATTTGCCCAAGACGATCGACAACGATTACCGCGGCATCGACTTCACGTTCGGGTTCTTCACGGCGGTCGACGTGATGGCGAAGGAGCTGTTGAATCTGCGCGCGGATTGCATCGCAACCAGCGGCTACTTCATCGTCGAGACGATGGGCCGCAAGGCGGGTTGGTTGTCGTACGGTGTGGCGATCGCCGGCGAAGCCAACATGGTGCTCTCTCCTGAAGACGTATACGGCGATCTCGCGGTCGACGAGCAATGTATCGATCCGGTCACGGGGGTAGAAACCACGCAGCGGCGCCTTTCGGTTACGGCGCTCGTCGATCGTATCGTCGACGTCATGCTCGAGCGGGAGAAGCGCGATCAATACTACGGCACGGTCGTTCTCGCCGAAGGTCTCTCCGAGTTGCTGCCTGAGAACGCTCTGCTCGGGATGCCTCGGGACGAGCATGGGCACATTCGCCTGAGCACGTTCGACCTCGCCAGGATGGTTTCCGACCGTGTGCAAACACGATACGAGGAGCGCACCGGCCGGCGCAAGAAGGTCCGGCACATTCAGCTTGGTTACGAATCACGCTGTGCTCCGCCTCATGCGTTCGACGTGATGCTTGCGAGCCAGCTTGGCATCGGTGCGTTTCGCGCGCTCGTCGAGGAGCAGCTGGATGGCTACATGGTTAGCGTCAGCGGCCAGCTCGACCTGCAGTACGTCGAATTTTCGAAGCTGATCAATCCGCAGACGTTGCAGACCGACGTGCGCTACATCGAAACCGGAAGCGACTTCCATCGGCTCGCTCGTTTTTTGGAAACACGCACGGGCCGACGCTTCGCCTGGGGTCCAGGTTTGCGTCTCGAGCCAGAAACCGAAAAGCCTCCGGAGTAACCCCGAAGGCTTTTGTCTAAGAGAAGGCTCTGTCTAGGAGAAGGCTCCGTCCTAGAACGGGCGCTCGCTGATCTGACGAACGCGCTTGCGACGCCGGCGTGCGGCTTCAGCAGACTTCTTTCGCTTCTTGATCGAGGGCTTCATGTAGTGGCGCCGACGCTTGAGCTCACGAAGGATGCCCTCGGTCGCCATCTTGCGCTTGAGGTGCTTGACCGCGCGCTCGAGTCCACGTTCACCGACGTGAACTTCGATAGGCCTACATTGTACGGTCTCAACCATGAACGTTTCTGCTCCTCTTACGAGCGCCGGAGGCTTACACAGTGTACACAGCGGCGCAAGGAGGCCTGGATTTACGGGGTATAGCCCAGTTAAAACCAAGTAATCATTGCGTTATTGGGCGGTAATGGTGCTTTCGTCTCCGCTGACGGACCCGCCACCCTCAAACAGGAGCTTTCCATCGCCCGCCTCGACCCGAATGGTGTCCCCCGCTGAGAAGCGACCCGCGAGGATGTCCTCCGCCAAGCCGTTTTCGAGATGGCGCTGAATCGCGCGCTTGAGCGGCCGGGCGCCGTACGTCGGATCGTAGCCGACGTTCGCGAGGAAATCTTTCGCGGCGTCGGTGATCTCGATCCGCAGGTCACGCTCGGCGAGCCGTTTCTCGAAGATGGCAAGCTGCACGTCGACGATGCTTCGCAGCTGCGCTCGGTCGAGTCGATGAAAGATGATCGTCTCATCGAGACGGTTCAGAAACTCCGGACGAAAAGCATCACGGAGATCTTCCATGACCGCTTTGCGCATCGACTCTTCGTCGTCGAGCGCCATGATGTGATGAGAGCCGACGTTCGAGGTCAGGATGATGACCACATTCTTGAAGTCGACCGTGCGCCCTTGGCCGTCGGTCAATCGCCCGTCGTCGAGCACCTGAAGGAGCACGTTCCACACGTCTGGGTGGGCTTTCTCCACTTCGTCGAAAAGAAGAACGGCGTACGGACGGCGACGCACGGGTTCGGTCAGCTGTCCGCCCTCTTCGTAGCCGACGTATCCGGGAGGTGCGCCGATGAGGCGAGCCACGGAGTGCTTCTCCATGTACTCGCTCATGTCGAGCCGGATCATCGCCTTGTCGTCGTCGAACAAGAAATTTGCCAGCGCTCGGGCGAGCTCCGTCTTGCCGACGCCGGTCGGGCCGAGGAACAGGAACGAGCCGATGGGGCGATTGGGTTCGCTCAGCCCGGCGCGCGAACGTCGCACTGCGTTGGACACCGCGACCACTGCCTCGTCCTGACCGATCACGCGCTCTCGTAAGCGGTCCTCCATGTGAAGGAGCTTGTCTTTTTCGCCCTCGAGCATCTTGCTGACCGGAATGCCCGTCCACTTGGCGACGACTTCGGCGATGTCTTCGTCAGTGACCTCTTCCTTGAGGAACGACCCGGTCGTCTGAGCTTCGGCGAGCTTCTGCTGCGCTTCGGTCACCGTAGCCTCGGCCGCGGGAATCTCGCCATACTGCAGCCGCGCGGCTTCCTCGTATTCGGTCGTGCGTTCGGCACGCTCGAGATCGATCCGAAGGCGTTCGACGAGCTCCTTCTTCTCGCGAATCTCCGTGATGATCTCCTTTTCACGGAGCCACTGCGCGCGCATCGTATCGCCTTGCTCCTGAAGCTCGGAGAGCTCCTTCTCGAGGTCCGCGAGGCGCCTCTTGCTCGCGTCGTCCGTTTCCTTCTTCAGCGCCTCCCGTTCGATTTCGAGCTGCGTGAGCTTTCGCTGGATGGTGTCGATCGGCGCCGGGACCGAGTCGATTTCCATCCTCAAGCGCGAGGCGGCTTCATCCATGAGGTCGATGGCCTTGTCCGGCAGGAAGCGGTCCGTGATGTAGCGTTGGCTCAGGGTTGCGGCGGCCACGATGGCGGAATCTTGAATGCGAATGCCGTGGTGAATCTCGTAGCGCTCCTTGAGCCCCCGCAGGATCCCGATGGTGTCGTGCACCGAAGGCTCGCCCGCCAAAACAGGCTGGAACCGGCGCGCGAGCGCAGCATCCTTTTCGATGTGCTTGCGGTACTCGTCGAGCGTCGTGGCGCCAACGCATCGCAGCTCCCCGCGCGCCAAGGCCGGCTTGAGCATGTTGCTTGCGTCCATCGAACCTTCCGCGGCGCCCGCCCCGACCAAGGTGTGCAACTCGTCGATGAAGAGAATGATCTCGCCTTTCGCCGATTCGATCTCTTGCAGGACGGCCTTGAGCCGCTCCTCGAACTCCCCGCGATACTTCGCCCCGGCGATCATCGAAGCGAGGTCGAGCGCGAGAAACTTCTTGTTTTTGAGCCCTTCGGGGACGTCTCCTTGAACGATGCGGTGGGCGATCCCTTCCGCGATTGCGGTCTTGCCGACGCCGGGCTCGCCGATGAGGACCGGGTTGTTCTTCGTACGGCGCGAGAGCACCTGCATCACCCGACGAATCTCTTCGTCTCGGCCGATCACCGGGTCGGTCTTGCCTTGCCGTGCGGCCTCGGTCAGGTCGTTCGTGTACTTCTCGAGGGCTTGGAACTTCCCTTCCGGATCCGGGTCGGTCACACGTTGGCTACCGCGCACCTCTTGAACGGCCTCCAG
>CBDURI010000127.1:0-7574 GCA_965369435.1 uncultured bacterium | reverse complement strand
TGAGGCAAAGCGTCCATGAGCTCCGAGCAGATCCAAATCCCGGAGCCGCAGCTGCCGCCGGTCCCGGACCATGATGAGGAGATGACGTTCTTCGCGCACCTGGGCGAGCTCCGTTCGCGTTTGTTGCGCTCGCTCCTCGGGTTGGTTCCCGCCGTTGCGATCGGTTGGTTCTTCAAGAAAGAGATCAAGGATTTCTTGGTTGCACCCCTTCAACCAGCTTGGGACAAGCTCGAACTGCCTGGGCACGCCGTCTTGCGATTCTCGGGGCCGGCGGACGCCTTCATGATGTACATGAAGAACTCCCTCGTTGTGGGAGTGCTCCTCGCATCCCCGTGGATCTTCTGGCAACTGTGGATGTTCATCGCACCCGGGCTGTACAAGAAAGAGAAGGCGCTTGCCATTCCGTTCATCGTCGCGTCGACCGTGTGCTTCGTCGGTGGGGCGGTCTTTGGGTACAAGCTCGTGTTCCCCGAGGCGTTCACCGTCTTGCTCGGTTTCAGCGACGAGACTTTGGTCGCGACGCTCTTCGTCAAAGACTATATGCCGTTCTTCCGCCGAATGTTGTTGGCGTTTGGCATCGTCTTCGAGGTCCCTGTCATCGTGACTTTTCTCGCCGGCGCGGGCATGGTGACTTGGCAGCAGCTGCTGAAGTTCTCGCGCTGGTGGATCGTGTGCGCAGCATTCATCTCGATGCTGCTCACGCCGCAGGACGTCTACACGATGGTGATGATGCTCGTCCCGCTCGTGCTGCTTTACTTCGTTGGGGTCGGCTGCGCATACGTGCTCAGTGTGTTTCAGAAAAAGCCTGCTCCCTAGACCACGTCGAGCACGAACCCGGCCTAACTCCGGTCGGGGACCGGGTAGGGTGGGAACTTGGGCACATCGTCGGGGATGAACCAGTTCTCGCCCCAGACGCTGGCTCCCCCGTCGATGTAGAACGTCTGACCCGCCACGAAATCAGCGTACCGTGAAGCGAGGTACGTGATTAGATGAGACACTTCCTCCGCGGTGCCGAGCCGGCGCAGGGGGTTGGCTTTCTCCGCGTTGTCGAGGAGCTCGGGCGGGTATTGCTTCGTGCCGCTAGTGACGATCACACCGGGCGCCACCGCGTTGACGCGGATGCCGTGGATGGCCCACTCCACCGCGAGCGTTTTGGTCATGTTGTCCACGCCTGCGCGAGCCGCGCCCGTGTGCACCATGCCGGGGAATCCGCGGTTGATCTGCGCGATCACACTGACGATTCGCCCTCGCTTCTGTGGGATCATGGCCTTGGTCGCAACGGCGTGTGTGATGCTCCAGGTGCCGATGAGGTTGTTGCGAATGACGGCGGCGAATCCTTTCGGCGAGAGCGACTCGGCGGTGGTGGGGAACTGACCGCCCGCGTTGTTGATCAGCACGTCGATGCGGCCAAAGCGTTCGAGGACCGAGTCTACGTAAGCTGCGATCGCATCGGGCTCTCGGATATCGCACGGGGCGCCAAAGGCCTCGATGCCCTTGGAGGCGAGCTCGGCTACAGCGCTCTTCAACGGGTCAGGGCGCCGTCCGCAGATCGCGACCTTGGCTCCCAACAGTCCCATTTCCGTCGCGGCGACGAGGCCGATGCCCGTCCCGCCGCCCGTGATCAAGACAACCTCGTCGGAGAACAACCCATCGGCGTACAGCTGATCCATGCCGCCGCTCATACCACGCCGTGTCAGACCCGACGATTGGATTGTCAGCCGGCTGCAACCGTCTCACGGTCTTGGAACAGGCCAGCGACGAGCTCCCGCAAGTCCTCGGCCAAAAACGGCTTTGGGAGCGTGGCTTCGACGCTGAGACGGCGCGCGATCTCGTTTCGCGCGGTGCTGGCGCTCAGGAGTATCACCGGCACGTCGGCATGCCTCCAGCGACGGCGGAACTCCCGGAGGAACATCTCACCATCTTCGATCGGGAGCATCAGGTCGACGACCATTAGGTCCGGGAGTTGTACTGCGCACTGGGCCAGCGCCGAGCGCACGTCGCCCGACGTGATGACCGCATGCCCGTCCTGCTCGAGCATGACGTCGAGCATCTGCCGCACCGAGGGATCGTCGTCGAGAACGAGAATCGTTTTCTTCGCGGGCACTCCTGCATCCTAACAGGAGGCTTGCTCATCGCGAATATGCGGTCACTGCCTACATGGGAGCTGCTACGCTCACCTCGTATGACCTCCTGTTCCCGGGCTGCCATGGCGGCGCTTCCTCGTTTCGTAGGGGCTCTGTGTTGCCTAGTGGCGTGCGCGGGCCAAAGTCCGCCGCCGTCATCGCGCGCAACGATCGAACCCAGCGATCTCTACCCGCTGCAGACGGGCAACGCGTGGTCCTACGATGTCGACACCGGCGATGTGTCGACGACCCTTGGGATCGCTCGAGTCGAGGCGTTCGATGGGCACATCGCAGAGGTACACACAGGACGTGCAGTCGTGCGCTACGAGGTGCTGCCTGAGGGCATTCGTGTGCCGCCCGGCGATGTGTGGCTAATTCGCGCCCCCCTAGTCGAAGGCGCGACGTGGCCTGGCCGCGGGGGCCGCACGGCGCGGTTGGTTTCGATTGATATGACCGTCGAGACGCCCGCCGGTACCTTCGACCGATGCGTAGAAGTCCTCGAGACGGGCGGCAAGCTCGAGCTCGAGGTGCGCACCGTGTACTGCCCGCAAGTCGGTCCCGTGCGCCTTCGCTCTACGATGCACTCGAACGTGAGCGATCGCGTCGCGACGGTCTCCGCGCAGCTTCGCGGCTACGACGTCACTCCTGCTCGGTCTCCGGGTCGCTAGGCACTACCTGCACCTCGACGAAGTGGGTGCGGAGGTCGACCACCAGCGACAGCGACCCTTTGGCCAGGAAGACCTGTCGCCAACTTCGGCCGCTCGCATCCGTCACTTCGAGCGCGTGCCGCGTCCCGGAGACCACACCGAACAGGGTGTTGTCGATTCTCCTACCGTCGAGGGAGACTTCCGCCCCTTGTGGCACACCGAGCAGCTCGACGGTGGCCATCGTGACGTCTGGCGCCAGCGTTCCTAGGCGCCCTGCTGTCGGGCCACGCTCACCCAGCGCCCAAGCGATCGCCACGAGCACCGCGAGTACCGAGAACGCCATCATCCACCGGCTGTCCAACACGCGTCCCACGCTGTGTCGAGGTTGCCCATCGTGCTCTCTTGGTGGATGCGTCATCACTGCTCCGCATCGCCACGGTTTCAAAACGTGCGCGATCGCGTTGCCATTGTAGGATGCTCGCGCATGTTCCGTCACCTTCCGGGGTGATTTCTCCATGACGACGGCAATTCTCGAAGCACACGGCCTCACCAAGAGTTACGGAGACAAGGTTGTCGTGGATCGCCTCGACCTTTCCTGCCGGCGGGGCACGGTGCTCGGCCTCCTCGGGCCCAATGGGGCGGGCAAAACGACGACGCTGCGGATGCTCTACGGGTTCGTTCCGCCCGACGCTGGGTCGATTCACTACGCGGGGAAGCGCTTTGACGAGGACCGTGCCGAGGCCAAGCGCTCGATCGGGGTGTGCACTCAGGGAGACTCGCTCGATTACGATTTCACGGTCGCGCAGAACCTCCTGATCTATGCGAGCTACTTCCGGCCGAGAGTCGACGACCTCGACGGTCGCGTCGCGGAGCTCCTCGGTCGGTTCGACCTCGCCGAGTACGCCGATGCATCGCCGCATGTGCTCTCGGGTGGCTTCGTGCGGCGGTTGTTGATCGCGCGTTCCATCGTCCACCGGCCGAGCATCCTGTTCCTGGACGAACCCACGACAGGCCTCGATCCGAGCGCGCGTCTCGACGTGTGGGAGCTCATTGACAGCATGCGCGCGGACGGCTTGGCAATCGTGTTGACGACGCACTACATGGACGAGGCCGAACGACTCAGCGACGAGCTGCTGGTGATTCACGAGGGGCGAAAGGTGGCGGGGGGTGAGCCCCATCGCGTCATCGACACGGTGCTCGGCGACCACGTCATCATCGTTCCCCGCGGTGAGCCGGCCCGTCAGGAGATCGCGGCATGGCTCCAGGCCCGGGGTGCCGAAGAGGTGGCGACAGTTCTAGGCGAGCTTCGCGTTCCGGTGACCAAGCAGGACCTAGTCGAGCTCACGGCCCGTTTCACGGAGGCGACTTGGCAGGTGCGCCCGCCCAATCTCGACGATCTGTTCATTGCGCTCGCGCGACGCAACGGGAGGTCCGAGTGAGCGGGTTGAAGAGCCTCACCGCGGTTGCCGATTGGCAGTCATGGGCCGTATTTCGCAGGAATGCGCTGGTTTTTCTCCGGCACTGGCGCACCGCGGTGATCCCCCCGGCCATGGAACCCGTGATCTTCTTCGCTGCGTTCGGCATCGGCTTCAGCGGCTACATCGAGACCCTCAGCTACCGCGGGGTGGACATCAACTACGCGACCTACGTCGCTGCGGGCTTGATCGCGTATACGGGTTTCGGCACACCGTATTACGAGGGTCTCTACTCCGCGTACTTCCGCATGTTCTACCAGAAGACTTGGGACGGGATCCTCGCCACGCAGGTCGAGCTCCCGAGCGTCGTATGGGGCGAGATCCTTTGGGGCGCGGTACGCGGGATGGTGAACATCTCAATCGTGTCCGTGGTCATTGCGGTGTTCGACCTGATCGGCCTCGTCGACGTGAAGGTAGAGTTCCTGGTGCTCATGCCTTTTCTCGGCTTCATTGCCGGTTGCGCGTTTGCCTCGTTCGCGTTGATCTTCACCGCGATCGTTCCTGCGATCGATCACATGAACTACCCGGTGTTCTTGATCGGCTGGCCTTTGAGCCTGGTCAGCAACACGTTCTTCCCGGTGGAGCCGCAGAGTCCCGCGCTCCGGGCGCTCATGCAGATCAACCCCGTGTATCAACTCGCGGAGTGCGCCCGCGGTTTTTTGGTGCTCGGAAACCCCGGTTCGCACCTGCTTGGGCTGCTCGGCTCGACCGTTCTTTTCCTCATTCCGTGTACCCTTTTATCGGTCCGATTGACGCGTCGGAGGGTTCTCGGTGACTGACCTTCAGCGACCCAGAAATTCAGCTGTCAGATCAATGAGTTAGCGGCTGCCCCGGGCCTTGCGTCGACCCCCCTTCGAGGCTAGAAACCCACCCATGGCTGACCCCCCGATCGCGCAACCGAGCTCGCCTGCGTCCGACTACGATCAAAGCGCGATTCAGGTGCTCGAAGGGCTCGAGGCGGTGCGCAAGCGGCCGGGCATGTACATCGGCGATCCGCACGACGGATCCGGCCTGCACCATCTGGTTTGGGAAGCCGTCGATAACGCGGTTGACGAGCACCTCGCGGGCCACTGCGACGCTGTCCAAGTCATCGTTCACTCGGCAGGGTCGGTCACCGTCGTCGACAACGGCCGAGGCATACCGGTCGGCATGCACGACAAGGGTGTGAGTGCCGCCGAGGTCGTCATGACTCAGCTTCACGCTGGCGGGAAGTTCAACAGCGACAGCTATTCGGTGTCGGCCGGGTTGCATGGTGTTGGCGTCAGCGCGGTCAACGCGGTGAGCGAATGGCTCAAGATGGAGATCCGCCGCGAGGGCAAGCTCTGGTTCCAAGAGTACGAACGCGGGGTTCCGAAGGCGCCACTCGAGGCGATCGGCACGAGCAACAAGACAGGCACCAAAGTCACGTTCAAGCCCGACCCTGAAATCTTCACGATGACGGAGTTCAGCTTCGAGGTGCTCAACAATCGCTTGCGCGAGATATCGTTTCTCAACGCGGGCCTCGAGGTTTCACTCGAGGACGAGCGCGGCGAGGGCAAGAAAGTCATCCACAAGTTCGAGGGCGGGATTCGCGAGTTCGTCGAGTCGCTCAACAAGAAAAAGACTCCGCTCCACGACGACGTCATCTACCTTCACTCGGTCAAAGACGGCGTGGATGTGGAGATCGCGATGCAGTGGAGCGACTCCTACAACGAGTCGATTTTCCCATACACGAACAACGTCTTCAATCGCGATGGCGGCACCCATCTGACCGGCCTCCGCACCGCCCTGACGCGCGTCATCAACCAATACGGGTCACGCGAGAAACTACTCAAAGACCTCCAGAACCCGCTCAGCGGCGAGGACGTGCGTGAGGGATTGACCGCCATCATGTCGGTGAAGCACCCAGACCCGTCGTTCTCCTCGCAGACCAAAGACAAACTGGTGTCGAGCGAGGTCAAAGGCATCGTCGAGAGCATCCTCAACGAGAAGCTCAGCCAATACCTCGAAGAAGAGCCCAAGGCCGGCAGGCGCATCGTCGAAAAGACGGTCCTTGCGGCGCGCGCGCGTGAGGCCGCGCGCCGGGCGCGCGAGATGGTACAGCGCAAAGGTGTCCTCGACGCGAGCACTCTTCCCGGCAAGCTCGCAGACTGCCAAAGCAAGGATGCGAGCGAGAGCGAGATTTATATCGTCGAGGGCGATTCGGCGGGTGGCAGCGCAAAGCAAGGCAGAGACCGCCGCTTCCAAGCGATTCTTCCGCTGCGCGGAAAGATCCTCAACGTCGAACGCGCGCGTTTCGAAAAGATGATTTCGAGCGCGGAGATCGGCACGCTGATCACGGCGCTCGGCTGCGGCGTCGAGGGTGGCGACAACTTCGACATCGAAAAGCTCCGTTACCATCAGGTCATCATCATGACCGACGCGGACGTCGACGGTTCGCACATCCGCACACTGTTGCTGACGTTCTTCTATCGCCAGATGCCGCAGCTGATCGACAAGGGATATCTCTACATCGCGCAGCCGCCGCTCTACAAGGTGAAGAAGGGTAAGAAGCTTCGCTACCTCCAAGACAACGAAGCGATGAGCGCGCACCTGATCGAGCTCGGCACCGACAACGTCCGGCTCAGTATGAAGAAAGGCAGCACCCAGCTCGCCGGGGAGCCTCTTCGCAAGTTGGTCAAGGACGTGGCTCGGTTCCGCCTGCTGCTCGAGAACATGGGGCATAGAGTCGACCCGCTCGTCGTAAAGGCGCTGGTGACTGCGACTGACCTCGAGGTCGAGGACCTGGCGGACCGAAAGAAGGTGGAGGACGGAATCGCCGCGCTCGAAAAATTCGTCCATTCCAAGCGCGAAGGCGAGCTCGAGGCGACTATCGAGCAAGACGAAGAACACGACCGGCAGCGCGTCCTCATCCGGACGCAAGACGGTGCCACGGAGCGCGTCACGACCCTCGATTTCGATTTTCTTTCTGCGGGCAACGTCACCGAGCTCCGCCAGATCTATCTAGGCATTCGAGCGTTGGGGGAACTCCCGTTCGTGCTGACGGCACTAGACAAAGCGGGCCAGCCTACGGGCGAGTCTTCCGAGATTCCGGACATCGAGGCCCTGTGGGCCACGATGGACGCCCGTGCCCGAAAGGGTCTCGGTATTCAGCGCTACAAGGGCCTCGGCGAGATGAACCCAGAAGAGCTCTGGGAGACCACCATGGACCCAGAGACCCGGACGCTTCTTCAGGTGCGCATCGAGGATGCCCTGGAGGCGGAAGAGCTTTTCAGCGTTCTGATGGGCGACCAGGTCGAGCCCCGGCGCGCGTTCATCGAGAATAACGCGCTCAACGTCACCAACCTCGA
>CBDURI010000126.1:0-7601 GCA_965369435.1 uncultured bacterium | reverse complement strand
ACCGCTTTGGCGACACGAGGCACTTCCTTTTCGACCTGTTCGAGGAGCTGCGTTGCCGCCTCGACATCGTTTGCACGCTCGATGTCGCCGAGAAAGTCGCCCACTCTCGCCGCGCCGATCTGTTTGCTGGCACCCTTGATCGAGTGAGCGGTCAGGCGCACGGTTTCCATGTCTCCGTCCTCCAACGCCTGGCCGATCTTCTTCGCGGAGTCCTCGAGCTGTTCGACATAGCTCACCATGACGTCTCGGATGAAGTCGTCATCTTCGCCGTCGAGCGACACCAGTTGGCGGACCATGTGCAGGTCGAGCGTAGCGGGTGGCGGCAGCGTGGATACCGGTCTCATCGATTGGGCGCCGGAAACGGGAACCCATCGTTCGAGCGCCTCCGCGAGCATCGAGATCCGGACCGGCTTTGCAACGGTGTCGTTCATTCCGGCTTCGAGACAGCGGGTTCGATCGTCCTCCGTGACGCTTGCTGTCAGGGCGATGACGGGCAGGTTCTCGTTCTTTAGGGACTGCCGAATGCGTTGCGTCGCTTGAAAGCCGTCCATCAGCGGCATGTAGCAATCCATGAACACGATGTCGTAGTCGTTGTCCTTTGTCTTTTGGAGCGCTTCCCGGCCGTCCATCGCGATGTCGACATCACAGGACAGTTTCTTCAAGAGCGCCTCGGTCACCATGCGGCTCGTCGGGTTGTCCTCCGCGACCAGTACGCGCACGCCTTCCCGAATCAAGAGATCACCGGTACCGGTGGAGTCAGCGACGCGCAGGGTGTCTTCGGGCCCTGCGTCGAGGTCGATCTCCACCTGGAAGCTCGTTCCTTCGTTCAGCTTGCTCGTCACCTCGAGCGTTCCCTCCATCAGATCGACGAGGTGCCTGGTGATCGCAAGCCCCAAACCGCTGCCGCCCGCCCCTCGATGCGAGCTTGCGTTGCCCTGGTGGTAGCGTGTGAAGATGCTGTCGAGCGATTCCTCGGGAATGCCAACCCCCGTATCCCGCACGCAAAGCCGAATGCGAGTCGCGTCGGACTGCTCGACAACCTCTGCACTGATGACGACGAACCCCGAGTCGGTGAACTTGACTGCGTTGTTCACTAGATTGAGGAGGATCTGCCGGATGCGGCCGCTGTCTCCGATGAAGCGTCGCTTCGTGAATCCCTTCATCTCCGACTCGAACTGAAGCCCCTTGGCGGTGGCGCGCGGCTGCATGAGGGCCACCACACCGTCGATGAGGGCGCTCATATCGAACGGAGCGCGCTCGAGCACGACTTGACCGTTCTGCAACTGTGAGAAGTCGAGAATCTCGTCGACGATGTCGATGAGGGCGTCCGCCGACTCGCGAATCGCTGTGACCATCTTCTCCTGCTTGCCGTCGAGCTTCGTGTCGAGCAGGAGGGCACTCAGTCCGAGGACCCCGTTCATCGGCGTCCGGACCTCGTGGCTCATGTTGGCCAAGAAATCGGTCTTCGCTCGAGAAGCACGTTCGGCGGCGACCCGAAGCTCTTCCATCCGAACGAGCGTGCGGCCTCGGGCGTAGCTCATGCCGAGCGTGACGGCAGAGAAACCGATCAGGTAGCCGGCGCTCTGCCCCCAGTTGACGCCCTCGACCCCAAGCGACGTGATGGCCCAGCCGACATCCCCGAGAACCATGATCGCGATGACCCATCTGCGACTGTGAACTAGTGCGCCTGCGGCGAACTGGATCAAGACATAGAGGTAGAAGTCGGACGGATCGCCGCTGAGCGCGTACCCCAGCGTGAAGGTGGCTGTGACTACGACGAAGACGGCACCGGCGATGTGCACCGACCACGCGAGCGGAGGCGGTTGCCGATATGCGCGCCACCCGAACGCGAGCATCGCAGCGCCGGTGAGCCCGTACATGGTCATCAACTTGAGCCCGGTCTGGTCGAGGTCGGCGGACCACTGTCCTGCGGACAGCCCGAGGTACGCGATCCCGCCGCAGATCACCATCGTGACGAGGTGCCGCCCGGTGATCGTGTTCATGACCCCCCGGCGCTCGCTTGCGGTCAGGGGCACTATGGCGGCGAGCGCCTCGACCGAAGGAGCCGAGTCCGATTCCCAGTTCTCCTCTTCCTGCCAGCGAGCCCCCACAGACTCAGTGTATCGGCCCGCGGCGCGTGATTCACGGCTTGTCGAACGGAACTTTGTTGCGTGCCTCACGAATCGTGCGAACCGCCACGTCGTGCAAGACGCCATTGGATGCAATTAGCTTTCCGGTGCGCGGGTCGGCCGCGCCGCCCTCGTAGGTCGAAAGCTGGCCGCCCGCCTCCTGTACGAGCAGCGCTCCCGCGCACATGTCCCACGCGTTCAGCCCTTGCTCCCAGTAGATGTCGTAGGTGCCGTCGGCGACTAAGCAGAGGTCGACTGATGCGGCGCCGCAGCGCCGAATGCCTCGAGCCCGCTGCAGAAACAGCGCGAGCTCCGCGTGGTTGTTGTCAGGATTCGTCCAGCGGTCGTAGGGAAACCCGGTTGCGCAGACCGCCTCCTCGAGCTGGGCGCGTGCCGACACCGAGCAGCGTTTTCCATTGCGGAATGCGCCCATACCCTTCGCGGCCTTCCAGGTGACGCCGAGCGCCGGCGCGTGGACAACCCCGGCCAAGCCCTGCGATCCACGATAGAGCGCGATCGACACGCCGAAGAAGAAGTGCCCGTGGGCGAAGTTGGTCGTCCCGTCGATCGGGTCGACGTACCAGACCAGCTCTCCCTCGCCGCTCTCCGCGTTCTCCTCTCCTATGATTCGGTGCGTGGGGAACTCCCGCGAGAGTTGGTCGCGGATCAGACGCTCGCTTGCGAGGTCGTACTCGGTCAGCAAGTCGAAGCGCCCCTTGCGGGAGACCTCCACGCCCGAACGCCAGCCCTGCATCACGAGTTGGCCGGCTTCGAGCGCCACGCGCTCCGCAACCTCTACGGCGCGCTGACTGTCTTCTGCCAGAGTCATGAATTCCTGCATTTTTGCCTATTTCTAGCCGTGCGCCATCGGTGTCTGGGCCGCGAGTGGGTCTTCGCTGGCATTTGGACCCCAAAACCCGTAAAAGGCCGTGCGCTGTAGAGCCCATGATTGGGGCACTGCCCGATGTAGGCAATTGTAGTTATGCCCGACCAGGACATTGTGACGCCAAGCCTTCGCAATCCACTTGAATTGGATGCAGAGGACGGCTCCACCAACGACGACGCACGGGGCGCTGGACCCTACGATGTAGCCCTTCACGAAGGGGAGCAGTTACGCGCGCGCCCGCGCACGGCGGCCGGTCCCGTTCCGATAGGGCGGCAGCATGCCAAGCGTCGAATGACGGTCTGGGAGCGCCTGGACGTGATCCGAGATTCCGGAACCGACCCGACGGTCCTGTATCAAAACTGGGGTCCGAATCTGGATGGCGCGTCGCTGGTCACAGCGGTGATCAAAGTCGAAGGGCGCGACGTTGCTCTTTACGGTCATGATTTCACCGTGCGAGCGGGTTCGATGGACGCGACCAACGGGACCAAGCTTGCGAACCTCATTCGCTTGGCGGGTAGGCAGGGGATGCCTCTGATCGGGATGAACGATAGCGCGGGCGCGTTCGTGCCAGCAGGCATCGGTGGCCTCGACGGGTATGCCGAGGCGTTCACAGCACTACGGCGAATCAGCGGCGTGGTGCCGAGCATCATGTGCATGTTTGGATACAACGCTGGCGGCGGTTCGTACTTGCCGCGACAGGGCAGCTTCATGATTCAGCCCTCGCATACCTTCTTCGGCTTGACCGGGCCCGGCGTCGTGAAGTCGGTGCTCGGCGAGGATGTCACCGCCGACGAGCTCGGTGGCCCCGGGGTGCACGGGCAAAGCGGCGTCGTTGACCTCACCGTGCGTGACGAGGTGGGCGCGCTACGAACCGCGCGGCGCTTGCTGAGCTACCTGCCGTCCAACAATCACGAGTTTGCTCCGTATCAGGAGACGTCGGACCCCCTCGACCGTCCGACCGGCGAGATCGACACGCTCTTGCGCAAGGCTTTCAATTCGCCGACCGCGTTCAACACGCCGATCGACGTAACCATCTTGCTTCAGCAGATCTGTGATCACGGCGACTACTTCGAACTGCAACCGCAACGGGCCCGCAACACGATCACGGCGTTTGGGCGCCTCGGTGGACACGTCGTCGGTTTCGTTTGCAACAACAGCGCTGTGGCGTCGGGGCAAATCGACGTCGACGCGGCGTTCAAAAACTCCCGATTCATCCGGTTCTGCAATCTCTACAACATCCCGGTGATCTTCATGGAGGACACGACAGGGTTCCTGCCGGGCCGCGACCAGGAGAGTCGCGGCATCGTGCAGGCGGGCCGTGCGATGCTCGACTCGATCATCGACCTCCGCACCCCGCGCCTTCTCCTCATCATTCGTAACGCCTTCGGCGGGGCGTATGCCGCGTTCAACTGCTACGCCGTTGGCGCGGACCACGTCATGGCGCTTCCGACGACACGCGTCGCCGTCATGGGCCCCGCCGGCAAGGAGTTTGTCTACAAGAAGGAGATGCGTGCAATGCGCGCCCAAGCGAAATCGCGCTTGCAGGCGGCGCTCGACGCTGGTGCATCGAGGGCCGACGCGGAAGCTGAGACGGCCGCCTGGGTCAAAGAGCAAGAGGGGGCGTTCAACGCGCGCTACGAGCAAGAGCTCATGAATCCCAAGGAAGCTCTCAGCCTCGGCTCGATCTCCGAGATTGTCATGCCCCAGGACGTGAGGGCCTCACTTGCCAAGAACCTCGATTTCTACTTGTCGCACTACACCCCGGAGCCGCTGCAAGCAGTTCAGCGTGAGTTCCACTGATGACTTCTACCGGCTACGCGCACAATCCTCTCATTCATCGGGATCGCCGACTCGGACAGTCGGAGTCCGAATGGGTGCGCTCGTTCGGCTGCGAGGACATGACGGTTCTCATCGTCTGTCGCGGTCCGATTCGGCGGGAGGCGCTGGACATCTTTGCTGAGATGGGGATGACGAAGGTCGGGATTCTTCTGTCTGAAAAGGATTCCATCGTGTATCCGCGCGCGCTGGCGCCGGAGCTTCGTCGATTGGACCCTTCGCGCGTTCACGCGGTCTCCGACTATTCCGGAGCAAACAAAGAAGAGCGAACTCAGCGTATCGCGCAGATCATCGAGATCGCCAAAGACAACGGCTACGACTACATCTTCGCCGGCTACGGTTTCATGGCGGAGGACGAAGAGTTCGTCCGCTCGATTGAGGAGTCCGGCCTGCGGTTCATCGGCCCCTGTTCGCACACGGTTCAGGCGGCTGGCTTCAAAGATGAGGCGAAGCGCACGGCAGAGCGGTTGAACGTGAGTGTCACCCCCGGCATCAACGACGCCACATCGCGCCTTCTTCTCAGGAAGCACGCGGACCGTAAGGCGTTGCGCAAGCTCGCCAAGAAGCACGGTCTCGACGTCGCCGAGCTCGGCAACGATGACATCGAGCTCGAAGCGGTGGCCGATGCGGTGCTGGGGGCTTCCTACGATGCTGGCATCGACCTCTACACGGTGGACGAGCTTGCCGAACAAATTCAGATCGAAGTCGCGGCCATCCTCGTCAAAGGCGAAGGCAGCCGGATTCGCCTCAAGGCGATCGGCGGCGGCGGTGGCAAGGGGCAGCGAATCATCGACAGCGCCGACCAAGCGCCAGCGATGGTGCGCGAGATTCTAAGCGAGGTGAAGACGCTCGGAGTTGGCGACAACAAGAACATCCTCGTCGAGCTCAACATCGAGACGACGCGTCACAACGAGATCCAACTCCTGGGCAACGGCGAGTGGACAGTTTCCCTCGGCGGACGTGATTGCTCGCTCCAGATGCACGAGCAGAAGCTCCTCGAGGTCTCCATAACGCAAGAGACACTCGGCGCTGCGGTCGAGCGCGAGCGGGCGGCGGGCAACGAAACCGCGGCCGTCGCGATCGAGCAGGACCTCGCAATTCTCCGGCGGATGGAGGAAGAGGCCGAACGCTTCGGCGAGGCGGTCAAGCTCGATTCTGCCTCGACGTTCGAGTGCATCGTAGATGGACCGCGTCACTACTTCATGGAAGTCAACACGCGCATTCAAGTCGAGCACCGCGTGTCCGAACTCTGCTACGCGCTGCGCTTCCGCAACCCTGATGACAGGAACGATTCGTTCGATGTGCACTCGCTCGTCGAGGCGATGGCCTTGCTCGCCAAGCACAAAGCCCGGCTTCCCCGGCCCGAGCGCGTTCGACGGGATGCCGCCGCGGTCGAAGCACGCCTCAATGCAACGGACCAATCTTTGTCGCCACACGCCGGTGGCGAGATCATGTCCTGGTCGGATCCGATCGAGGGCGAGATTCGCGATGATCAGGGCATCTGTTTCAAGAACCCCGACACCCATTTGTTCATGCGCTACAAGCTCGCCGGCGCGTACGACAGCAACGTCGCCCTCCTGGTGACCACCGGGGACGATCGCCGCCAGAGCTACGATCACTTGCGCGAAGTGCTCAGGCGCACCGTTCTGCGCGGCCCCGATCTCCAAACGAACCTACAATTCCACTACGGGCTCGTGCACTGGTTCTTGGCGAACGGCGTGGATGCCAAGCCGACGACGCGATTCGTGGTTCCGTACCTGACGCTCGTAGGAGAGCTTCTGCAAGAGGCCAACGAGATCGACCCGGACTACGCGTACGATCGCCTCTGCCGTCAGTACTTGACGGCCGCGTCGGGTGATGCTGCGGCGACTCGAGCGACCACTGAGATTTCGGTGTTGAAGAAGACGCTTCTCGGCCGGCCGCTTGGTCGCATCCTGCGGCAACCGCATCTGCTTTCCGCGTGGCTCAGCTCGAACAAGAGCAGCTTCGAGGTCAAGAACCGCCGCGTCGCCTGGCTCCGTAACCCGCTGCTCGTGCTAGCCGAAACCTACGACCTGCTCCACATGGACGCCGCAGTGAACCTTCCAGCCGCGCATCGCATTTGGGAGCAAGACCAGGCTGTCCTTCGTGATGGACTTGCGTTCTATGCCGAGGTGCAGGAACGCGTGGGTGACCTGTCTTGGCCCGAGGTCGATGGCCTTCTCAAAGCCAAGAAGCCCGCGAAAGGCTTCGGCGCTGAGCAGTGGAAGTTGGTGCGCGAGGCGCATCTAGGATTCCAGCTCGGGATGGAGCTCTATAGCTTGCTTCCGCTGATCGCCGACAAGGTTGGCTTCTTCGACCTTCGCGTGAATGACGACCTTACGCTCACCATCCCAGAGCGACTCTTCGACCGCGACCATCAAGCGAAGATGAAGAAAGTGCTCGTGCCGCCTCCGGTCAACAAGGCCGACGAGATCGTCGCCGTGAGCGGCGGCATGTACTACGCGCAGGAAGCGCCCGGCCTGCCGTCCTTCATCGAAGAGGGACAACACTTCGAGATCGGCGACCCGCTCTATATCGTCGAAGTCATGAAGATGTTCAACAAGGTCTATGCCCCGTTTGCAGGAACCGTCGACAAGATCCTCGTTGACACCAACGGCACCATCGTCTCCAAGGGCCAGGCCCTCTTCAAGGTCACCCCCGACGAGCGGTTCGTCGAGGAAGATCCAGCAGAGGTCAAGGCTCGGGTCGAGTCGAACACCGAACAATAC
>CBDURI010000125.1:0-7602 GCA_965369435.1 uncultured bacterium | reverse complement strand
GACACTGACACTGACACTGACACTGACACTGACACTGACACTGACACTGACACCGCTACGGGCGCAGCATGAAGTAGATCACGACGCCGGTGACGGAGACATACAGCCAGATCGGCAAGGTCCACCTCGCAAGTCGCTTGTGCGACGAGAAGCGCTGCCGACTCGCGAAGTAGAACGTCGTCAGGATCATCGGAAGCATTGCGATCGACAGAACGACGTGGGTGATCAGGATCGTGAAGTACACGGTACGAATCGCCCCGACTCCCTGATACTGAGTATCACCCTGTGCGTAGTGGTAGAGAACGTAGCCAACGAGAAAAACCGTGGAGGCTACGAATGCCGAGACCATCAGTCGCTTGTGAACCTCCCGGCGGCCGCTTCGAATCGCGGCCAAGCCGAGCACAAGGAGCGTAGCTGACGTTGCGTTGAGCGCTGCGTTGACGCCCGGCATGAAGCTCAGGTCGGCCTGCACGCCACCCCCTTCGCGAATGAGGAGGAGCCAGCCTAGAAAACCGACGGCCGCGGTCGACACCAGCGCGTTGAAGACCCAGAAGCTCCGGTCACGTGGGCCAGGCATCGCGTGAGCCTAGGCTCCACTTCGGAGGTCGGCCAGCACCTCGTCGAAGACGGCCAATACCTCGGGGACTTCGGAGTGCGCGTTCGGCCAGTGAGGCGCGAACCGCATCAAACCATCCGGCGTGTTGCACACGACCCCGCGGCCACGAAGCGCCGCACCGAGCTTGGACAATCGAACGTCGTCGGGCACGGTGACGCTGAGCAACGTAGAACGAAGCGCCGGCGCCTTGGCGCGATGGCTTCGGAACCCTCGGTCGATGAGGCCCTCTTCGAGTTGGTCCAGGTATGCATCGACGTGAGCGTGAATGGCCGGCACCCCAAGCTCGGCCAAGAGCTCGATCGATGCGCCCAACGCAGCCAGGCCGATCACGTTGCTCGTCCCGGTCTCCAGTGCGGGCGCGCCGAGTTGGAGAGGGTTGTCGTAGCTCAATCGGGGCTCATCTCCCATCAAGAACGCCGCGGCTTCCTTGTGTCCGAGCCAGCCTGCGAGCCGCGGCTTCAGGATCGCAGCGCAGCGTTCGGCGACGTAGAGAAAGCCGGCCCCTTCTGGGCCCATGAGATGCTTGTGGCTGCCCGAGCTGAGGTAGTCGATGCCCCATGACACATCGACCGGCGTTGCGCCGAGCGCCTGAATCGCATCGACGAAAATCTCCGCGCCGTACTTGTGGCAAAGCGCCGCCATGTCCGCGAGCGGCATTTGAAGCCCCGTCTTGTACTGCACCGCGCTGACAGCCACGATCCGAACCCCTCGATCGAGCACGCGCTCGAGCTCGGCGAGCCCCTCATCGACGGAGCGCTGAAACGGATCGAGCGACAACCAACAGAGATCGAGACCGAACTCCTCGGCCGCCTGTTGCCAGGGCGTCACGTTCGCTGGGAACTCACCGTCGAACAACACCACCCGATCGCCCTTTCGCCATGGCAGCCCGAACGCGATGTCGATGACCCCCTGCGTCGTGTTGGCTACGAACGCGACCTCGCTCGGAGCGGCGGAGATGATAGCCCCGAGATCCTGACGTACCTGGCTAAGCCGTGGCGCCCAGCGCGCGAAACCCACCATGCCGCCGCGCCCGTAGTCTGCCGCTACCTCGGCGATTCGTTCTCGCACCGGAGTCGACAGCGGAGAGATCGCCGCGTGGGCAAGGTACGCGGTCCCTTCTAGATCCGGAAACAGCGCGCGGCTACCAAGCTGGGGACACTCTCTACCCATACAACACCTCGAAAAACTTCATTTCTCAGGCAAGGCTCGCAACGCCAGGATCACGTCCCCCCGAACGACATCGTCGCCGTCCTTCGGCACGACCTCGTGCACAGCGGCTTGGTCGGGCAACGCATCGCCGTCGTAGACCAGGCGGTTGAAGGTTTTCATCACCTCGAGCAGGCCGACCGTCTGGCCGCGTCGTACGGTGTCCCCCGCGGCAACGAAGGGAGGCTCGGCCGGAGACGGACGGACGTAGAAGCGGCCGCTCATCGGCGCCACGAACGAGAGTGCCCCCTGTGCGTCATCGCTGACCGGCGAGGTTTGTGCCGTGATGCCTTCCGTCGAAGCGGTCGAGATTACGAACAACGCATCCCCATACTGCACGGGCACCCGTGACCGCTCGCCGCCGAGGCGCTCAGTGACGCGGCCAGCGACACCTGGGGGAACGATGAGCTCGTGCAGCACGCCGAGCACGTCGATCGTACCGACCACCTGGCCCGCCGACATGAGCTCGCCCTCTCTCACCGTAGGGGCGAACACGCCCACGGTGGTCGCCAGTAGGGCGCGGCTCTCTCCGTCACCCGGGCGCGCGCCCAGGACGACACGGCATCGACTCATGCGCGTCCGCCGTTCACCAGCACGTCGAGGTCGTGCATGGTCCAGATGCGCGGATTCTTCACCCGGCGATAGCCAACGCCCTGGTAACTCATTTCGATCAATACCTTGAGCCAATCGCGCAACTCATCGAGGCGCACGATCTCGTCGGTGTCCAACTGCCGAGCCGCCACGTAGGGATCCATGTCCGCCTCGATACGAGCCTCGACCTCCTGCATACGTTTCTCGATTTGTGCGCGCTCCTTCGGGTCGGTGGTCACGATCTCGAAGTTGTCGTCGAGCTTGCTGTTGTAGGACGCGATCGCCAACGTGCGCCCTTCCATGACACTGAGGCGGGAGATGGGCGTCGAGAGCTGCACCACCGGGTCGTACGGAAGCCCGGCCATCGCGTAGTAGCCCGCGCCGGAGGCCTTGCGCAGGAGCACGGTGAACATCGGCGTCTCGTTGGTGCTGTTCGTGTAGATGAGGTTGGAGCCGTACGCGAGAAGTCCGTGCCGTTCCGCCTCTGCGCCGATGTCGAACCCACTGATGTCCTGCAACCAGATGAGCGGGATACCGTCGCTGTTGCAGGCACGGCTGAACGCGCTGATCTTCGCGATGCCCTGTCGATAGAGAATTCCGGCCGGTCGCTGCTCGTCGCCCGTCTCGGGATCGTCGATCAATCCCTGCCGGTTCATCACGAACCCGGCGTACAGGCCCCCGACGCGGGCAACCCCGCAGATCATTTCTCGGCCGACCGACGGCAAGACCTCCCAAAAAAGACTTTGGTCGCAAAGTCGCGCCAGAATCTCGGTCGCGTCGTACGCTTGCCGATGATCGACGGGAACCAAGCCTGGAAGCTCCGCCGGCGAGTGCGCCGGCTCCATCGACTCGACGCCACCTCGGTAAAACGATGCGCCGGAGCTCGGAAGCCGCGACACCTCGCGTCGTAGGCAGTCGATGAGGGTCTTGTCGTCGGGGACGCGCTCGTCGGCGCACCCGGACTGATGAACGTGTACCTCAGGACCGCCGATGTCGAGTGATGTGATGTGCTGGCTCTTGGCACCCTTGATCAACGCAGCACCGGCGATGACCATGTACGCCTGCTCCGTCATGTACACGCGGTCGCTGATGATGGGCATGTACCCGCCGCCAGCGATGCAGTCGCCGAACACACCCGCGATCTGCGGGACACCCTCGGCTGACAGCAGGCTGTTCATCTTGAAAATGTGCCCGGCGCCGGTGGCGCCCGCGAAGCTCTGCCGTTGCTCGGGCAGATAAAGCCCACTGCAATCGACTAGGTAGAGCGCCGGCAACCGCAATCTGCGAGCGATCTCTTGGGCACGTTCGATCTTCTCCGGCGTTTTGGGCCACCACGCACCCGACGCCACGGTGTTGTCATTCGCAATGACGACACACCAGCGTTTCTCAATCATCATGAACGCCGTGATGACGCCAGCGGCCGGAGAGCGGAGCCCGTCGAAATCGACGCCGTAGTTGACGAAGGTGCCGACCTCGAAGATGTCCGAACCGTCGTCCTTCAGGCGCTCGAGCCGTTCGCGCGTGGTGAGCTTGTCTTTCTCGTGTACCCGGTCGACGTACTTGTCGCCCCAGCCCGCCTGAACTTCGGCGCGACGCTCCTCGAGCCTCGACACCAATGGCTCGTGGCGAGCCATCTCGCGCTCGTACGTGGCCTGATCGACGACCACCTCACGCGCTTTGCCGATCGGTACTACCGGAACGTGTGCCATTAGCTCTCCCACCCTGGCACGGCGCGCGTGTCGTACCGGTTCTCCCGGAACTCTTTGGAGCTCAGGACCGCCAGATGCATTGGAATGGTCGTGGAAATGCCATCGCAGCGAATCTTCTGCAACGCTTCAGTTAGGCGTTCGGAGGCGGCCTCGCGGTCCTCGCCCCAGGCGATCACCTTACAGATCAGGCTGTCGTAGTGGGGCGGAACCTCGTAGCCAGATTCGACATGGGTGTCGACGCGAACGTGGTCGTCCCCCGAGGTGGCTTCCCATTGGGTGATCACACCGGGGCTCGGTGCGAACCCGTTGGACGGATCCTCCGCGTTGATGCGGCACTCGATCGCGTGACCACGAAGGTCGACGTCATCCTGAGAAAACCACAGCGGCTCGCCGGCCGCGACGCGAATCTGTGCCTCCACCAGATCGATGCCCGTTCGCATCTCCGAGACGGGATGTTCGACTTGCAGGCGCGCGTTCATCTCCATGAAGCGCAGATCACCATCCGCGTCGAGCAAGAACTCCATGGTGCCCGCACCCACATACCCTATGGCACGTGTGGCGCGAACGGCCGTCTCGAGCGTTTGCTCCCGCTCGTCATCGCTCAACACGAGGGCCGGGGACTCCTCGATCAGCTTCTGGTGCTTGCGTTGAACCGAGCAGTCGCGCTCTCCGAGGTGCACGACGTGACCGTACTTGTCCGCAAGAAGTTGGATTTCGATGTGGCGCCCACCTTCGATCAGCTTCTCGAGGTAGAGGCGACCGTCCGCAAAGCACGCGAGCGACTCGGACTGCGCCGAATCATAGGCGTCTTTCAGCTCGGCAGCGCTTCGAACGATGCGCATCCCCCGGCCACCTCCACCGCTTTCCGCCTTCAACAGGATCGGAAACCCAATGGAGTCTGCAACCTCTCGCGCTTGATCGACATCCCGAAGCACTCCGTCGCTTCCAGGGATCACTTTCAACCCCGCCCCAGCCATCGCAGCCTTGGCCGGAGTCTTGCGCCCGAGCTTCTGCATCACCGCAGCCGGAGGACCGATGAACGTCACCCCGTGCGCTTCACACAGCGACGCGAAGGCGGGGTCCTCGGCAAGAAACCCCCACCCCGGGTGAAGCGCGCTGCAGCGGGTCTGCACCGCGGCCTGCACGATGCGCTCTTTCGCCAGATAGCTCTCGCTGGACCGCGACGGGCCGAGAACCACGGACTCCCTGCCTCGGAGATACGGCGCCTGGCGGTCAGCTTCCGACACCCCAAAGACCGGCACGATGCCGAGCTTGTCGCAGGTCCTCGCGATGCGGGCTGCAACCTCGCCGCGGTTCGCGATGAAAAGACGGCGAAATTGGTTCACGGGCGCGCACCTTAACACCGCCCCCGCCCCGTGAACAGCAGAGGGAGCATTGCGCCGCCGTTCGTGCCAAAATGGTGAGGTTATGTGCCGCTTGTTTGGGTTTCGCAGCGTGATTCAGAGCCAGGTCCACCGGTCCTTGATGGACGCCGACAATGCGCTCGGCACCCAGAGCAACGACCACCGCGATGGCTGGGGCGTGGCCTTCTACGTCGATGGCACCCCTCACATCACGCGCAGCCCGACGACGGCCATCGATTGCGCCCTCTTTCGCCGGGTGAGTGGCATCGTGGCGTCCGAGACGGTCCTCGCGCATGTCCGGCGCGCCACCAACGGCGAGCTCTCGGTGCTCAACTGCCATCCGTTCCAGTACGGCAAGTGGGTGATGGCTCACAACGGCGACATTCAAGATTTCCCCAAGCACCGGCCGGAGCTCGTAGAACGGATTGCACCCATGCTCCGACGCTACATCCTCGGCGACACGGACAGCGAGGTGTTGTTCTTCCTGTTCCTCACGCACTTGTCGCAGTACGGCCCGCTGTCGGGGCGCATCGGCGTCGAAGAGACTTCGATGGCGCTCCAGTCGACGCTCGGGCAAGTGCGGGCGATCTGCGACGTCGATTCCGCAAAGGAAGCCTCGCTGCTCACGATGATCGTCACCGATGGGACGACGATGGTGGCGGCGGAGGGCGGCAAAGAGCTGTTCTGGTCCACCTACAAGACCCGATGCGCAGACCGCGGCACATGCCCCAGCCTGTCGCCGGAGTGCGAAGCCCCTACCGAAAGCGGCTACGTCAATCACCTCATCTTCTCGAGCGAGACGATCCAAGGCGAAAACATCTGGCTGCCATTGGAAACCGGCGAGCTCATCGGCGTCGACTGGCGCATGAAGCTCCAGCGCACCACCGGCCAGCGCCACCTAGCCGTAGTCAACTGATCACAACGAGGGGTCAGGCCCCTCGTTCAAAGGGCTAATCCGTCGATGGACCAGGTGTACAAAAGCGAGCTGAACCGCGACGTGCCATTGGCGCGTCCCGATGAATTTGCTCCTGTGAACATCGGCCCTCTAACGGTCTGGCCACCGGTGGTTCTCGCACCGATGGCAGGGGTGACCAACTGGCCGTTCCGTGCAATCTGCGCGCGATTTGGAGCGGGCCTCTACGTGAGCGAGATGGTGACGGCGCGACCACTCGTCGAAGGCCGGGCCAAAACGCTCATGCTCGCCGAGTTTGGGGAGGGCGAGTCGCCACGAAGCCTCCAGCTTTATGGGGTCGACCCGCACTACGTGGGGGAGGCGGTGAAATGGCTCGTGGGCGAAGGACACGTCGACCACATCGACATGAATTTCGGATGTCCGGTGCGGAAAGTCACGCGCAAAGGCGGCGGATCGGCGATCCCCGCGAAACCACGCTTGCTGGCCGACATCGTTCGAGCGGCCGTGCAGAACGCAGGTGAGATTCCCGTCACTATCAAGTTTCGGATGGGCATCGACGACAGCTTGCTCACCTATGAGGACGCGGGGCGCATCGCCGAAGACGAAGGCTGCGCGGGGGTCGCTCTGCATGCGCGCACCGCTGCGCAGCTCTACGACGGAGAAGCCCAATGGGACGCGATCGCGAACTTGAAGCAACGCGTGCGAACCATCCCCGTGCTGGGCAACGGCGACATCTGGGAAGCTCACGACGCGCTTCGAATGATGCGGACCACAGGGTGCGACGGCGTCGTCATCGGCCGAGGCTGCCTCGGGCGGCCCTGGCTCTTCCGGGATTTGGCCGACGTCTTCGAAGGACGCGAGCCCCAGAATCCCCCGACCTTCGGTGAAGTGGCCGAGATTGCGGTCGAGCACGCCACCCTGCTGAGCAATTGGGTGGGCGAGGCCCCGGCGATGCGCATGTTCCGCCGACACAGCAGCTGGTACACGAAAGGTTTTCGGGGCAGCGCCAAGCTCCGCTCCCGCCTCATGCGTGTCACCACCCTCGACGAGCTCCACGAAGTCCTCCGCTCCGCAAACCCAGCAGAGCCCTTCCCCCCCGAGGCCATGCGAGTCCCCCGAGGAAAGACCGCAGGCCGCCAAAAAGTCACCCTCCCCGAAGGCTTCCTAGAAACCCGCCTCACCGACAACACACCGCCCGTCTAC
>CBDURI010000124.1:0-7611 GCA_965369435.1 uncultured bacterium | reverse complement strand
GTGCCGCGTGACGCGCTGGTGTACGGCATTGCCAAGCTTCAAGTGGTGAAGTCACTCGACGGGAAGGCCGAGCCCGTGCCGATCGAAATCCTTGCGCGTGGCCGGGACGAGGTCTTGATCCGGGCCGAAGGGCTCGCTGCCGGGGACTGGGTAGTGACGCGCGGCAACGAGCGCGTGTTCCCCGGGCAGCCTCTCATCGTGTTGGAAGACTGAGCGACCCATGGCCGACGAGACGCACCGGCACGACGAACAGCCTAGCGGTCTTACGTGGCTCGCGATCCAGCGCCCGATCACGGTCATCGTCGGCATCGTACTCGTCGTGTTGTTCGGTGCGCTCTCGGTGGTCGACCTGCCGATTCAGCTCACGCCCGACATCGCCACGCCCACGATCAGCGTGAACACGACCTGGCCGGGCGCCGCGCCGGTGGAGATCGAAACCGAGATCCTCGAGCCGCAAGAAGACGTGCTCAAGAACGTGCAGGGGCTCACGCGCATGGAGTCGACCGCGCGCATGAACAGCGGGAGTATCACGCTCGAGTTCGAGGTCGATACAGTCATCGAGGAAGCGCTCGTCCGGGTGACCAACAAGCTCAGCCAAGTGCCGAGCTATCCCGACTCGGTGCGGGAGCCTGTGGTCCAAACGGCCAACAGTGCCGGTCCGCCGCTGGCCGTGATTGCGATTCGCGATCCGCAAAAGGGCAGCGTGGCGGCCTACCGCACTTGGGTTGAGAACGAAATCCTGCCCGAGATCGATCGCATCCCGGGCGTGGCAGGCATCTTCTTCATCGGCGGCCAGGACACCGAGGTGCACGTGCTGTTCGACGCGCAGGCGCTCGCGGCTCGGGGGCTTTCCGTGCAGGGCGTGGCCGACCGGGTGCGCAGCGAGCTCCGGGATCTATCCGGGGGCGACGTGACCCTCGGCAAGAGGCGCTACTTGGTGCGCACCGCCATCGCTCCCGAGACGCCAAGCGCGCTCGAACAAGTGGTGCTCGGCGCGAGCAGTGATGGCACCCCGATTCTCCTCGGCGACGTGGCCGATGTGAAACTGGCGCTTCGCAAGCCAACCGGCGTCGCGTTCGTGCAGGACCGGCCAGCCATGGTGATGCTGCTTTCCCGCGAAGCGGGGACGAACGTGCTCGAAGTGACGCGTGAGGTGCACCAGGTGGTGGAGCGACTGCAGCGCGAGAAGTTCAATCGCGAAGGGCTGGAGATCGAGATCCTAGCCGACCAGGTCGAATACATCGAAGGCGCGCTCCAGCTGGTCCAACAAAACCTGCTCCTTGGCGGGATACTGGCCATCATCGTTCTCTTCTTGTTCCTGAGGACTTTCGGAGCATCCGCGGTGGTCAGTATTGCCATCCCCGTCTGCGCGTTTGCGACGGCTCTCGGGATGCAGGCTCTTGGCCGTACCATCAATGTCGTGTCGCTAGCGGGAATTACGTTCGCCATCGGCATGGTGGTCGACAACTCGATCGTCGCTCTCGAAAGCATCGACACCTGGCGAACGCGCGCGCCCGACACGAAGCTGGCTGCGTATCGCGGCATCCGCGACGTGTGGGGTGCACTCGTCGCTTCCACGGCAACGACGGTCGCGGTGTTCATTCCGATCGTCTTATGGCAGGGCGAGGTCGGCGAGCTGTTGCGCGACGTCGCTGTCGCCATCGCGCTTGCCGTCTCGGTATCGCTCGTGGTGTCGATTCTTGTGATTCCTAGCCTGGCCGCGCGCCTTCTCTCACAGGGCAAGACGCTCGACATTGGCGGCCTGACCGGCTTCGGCCAACGGTTTCGCTCGCGCATCACCGAGCAAGTACGTTGGATTTGCGGCTCGACCCGGCGCGCGTCTGCAACGATCGCGATCGCCATCGTCGGCTCGTTTCTGGTGGTATGGGCACTGCTCCCGCCCATGGACTACCTGCCCACCGGCAACCGCAATCTGGTGTTCGGTATCTTGATTCCCCCTCCCGGGTACTCGATCGACGAGCTCAAAGCGACCGGCAACCGGCTTCAAAGCGAGATGGCCCGCTACACCGGTGTCGAAGCCGACGGCGAAGCCAACATCCGACGAAGCTTCTTCGTGGGTAGCCCTGACCGGGTGTTTGCGGGCGCCGTGGCCGAGCACAAGGAGGACGTCGGCCGCATGCTCGATCTACTGCGACGGGTGCAGGCGAAGATCCCCGGCATGATCTCGTTCGCGACCCAGGCCTCCTTGTTCGGGCGCACCATCGGTGGAGGCCGCGTGATCGAAATCGACATTCAAGGCCCGGACTTGCCGACCCTCAGCAAGGTGGGAGGCCGCCTCTTCCGGGACCTCCGAGAAGCCTTGCCGGGCGCGCAGATTCGCCCGGTCCCGAGCCTGGACCCCGGTGCGCCCGAGCTTCACATCATACCCAGGCGCAAAGAAGCCGCCCGGCTTCAGATGAGTGGCGCCGAGCTCGGCCTCGTCGTGGACGCCCTGATCGACGGCGCGATCATCGGCGAATACACGCCCAAGGGGCAACCGAAGCTCGATGTGGTGTTGCGGGCGGTGACCGGAGGCGACGAGCTCTTGCCGGACGCGCCCGCGTTGCTGTCCGCGCCGGTGGCTACGCCGAGCGGGCGAACGGTCCCCCTCGGCTCACTTGCGGACATCGAAGAACGCCTCGGTCCATCGGTGATCCGTCACCTCGAACGACGGCGTGCGATCACGCTCAACGTATCCCCGCCCGAAGATCTAGCGCTCGAAGACGCCATTCACATCATACGCAATGACGTCATCGGCAGCCTCGAGGAGGAAGGCGCCATCCCGGCGGGCGTCGAGCTCGGATTGAGCGGTGCGGCCGGCAAGCTCGAGCTCGCTCAGGGACAGTTCGGGAACATCCTCTTGCTCGCGCTGATCATCTGCTTTTTGTTGATCGCGGCACTCTTTGAAGACTTCGTCTCCCCGTTTGCGGTTCTCATGAGCGTGCCGCTCGCAGCCGCGGGCGGTGCGGGCGGGTTGTGGCTGGTCAACGCGTTGTTGGGGAAGCAGCCGCTCGATTTGATGACGGCGCTCGGGTTCTTGATATTGATAGGCGTCGTCGTGAACAACGCCATCCTAGTCGTCGACGGTTCGCTCACGCGCCTCCGCGCCGGGACGAGTCTGCGCGAGGCGGTACCTCTCGCCGTCGAGGCGCGCGTTCGCCCAATCTTCATGACCACGGCAACTTCACTCGCAGGCCTGTTGCCGATGGTGATCTTTTCGGGCTCGGGCTCCGAGCTCTACCGCGGCGTCGGCGCCATCGTCCTTGGCGGCCTCTTGCTCTCGACGGTACTCACGCTCTTCGTCGTGCCGAGCGCGTTCACGCTTCTTTGGCGGCTCCGCGGGCACGGCGATACGGATTGAGGTAATTCTTCTTGAGCTGCTGCAACTCGTCGCGCTTGAGGTCTCGATATTCGCCGGGCCTGAGGCCCTCGACGCTGATGCCCGCAAACGACTGGCGCGCGAGCCGCATCACGCGGCGGTGAATGGCGTCCCCCATCCGGTGAATCTGTCGGTTTTTGCCCTCGGTGAGCGTGAGCTGGACCCAGGTGTGTGTGTGCTCCTGCCGCAACACGAACGCCTCCGCAGGCTTGGTGCGATAGCCATCGTCGAGCCTGACGCCGTTTCGGAGCGCATCGAGCTCCTCGACATCCAGATGCCCCTGGAACTTCACGGCGTAAACCTTGGGTACGCCGGAGACCGGCCGTAGCAGTGCATCGATCATGTCGCCATCGTTGGTGACCAACAGGGCGCCACTCGTGTGGTAGTCGAGACGCCCCACCGGAACGACGCGCTCGGGAATCTGACGTAGCAAGTCCCCGATGGTCGCCCTTCCCTCTGGGTCGTCGAGTGTGGTCACCATCTCACGCGGCTTGTGCATGAGGTAGTACACGGGCTTCTCCGCCACGAGCCGCCTACCATCGACCTCGACGCGATCCTTATGGGCGTCGACCTTCGTGCCGAGCTCGGTGACAATCCGGCCGTTGACGCGCACCCGCCCAGCCGTGATCAGCTCCTCGGACGCGCGCCGCGAAGCGACACCGGCACGGGCAAGCACTTTTTGCAGGCGTTCCACCGCCGGAACCTACGTTTTCGCGGTGTGGGTCGCAAGTGCGCGTGTCCCCTATTGGCGGGAGTCGGGGGGGTCTTGCTTGGCTAGGGCTGAGTTGCGGAGGCGTTCTTCGTCTCGGTCCCAGCGGTCGACTTTGCCGTCCCCGTTGAGGTCGGTGCCGATGCGGACCGTGTGGCCGTCCGCGTAGTACTCCCATCGGTCGGGTCGCCATTCGGCAGCGGTGCTGCGGCTCTTCATGTCGCGCTCGGCGCGCTCGGGTTGGCCGTTTTCATAGAAGATCTTGGTGTCGATCATCCCGTTCCCTCTGGTGTCGATCTCCTGGAGCCTGACCCGGCCGTCGGTGAAGTGGGTAATCTCATCGATTCGGCCGTCGAAATCGCGGTCGGCCTCCTCGCGCATCGGTCTACCCTCCTCGGTGTAGAGCCGCACGATATCCTTGCGGCCGTCACCATTGAGGTCGGCCTCCCGGCAAATCAAGACCAGTCGCGCCAAGCTCCCCTCGCCCATGGTCTTGAAGAGTTTGCGCACGTCCGGCGTATCGTCCCCCGAGGTGTCGTACTCGGTGACTTCGTAGCCCTCGCCGTCCGGCACGCAGCGCCCACCGTCTACGTTTTCGCCACCGCTGGTGGATTCGCCGGCACCGGGACTCGTCACGGGTTTCGGGTCCTTCGAACCGCAAGCCGCCAAGGCGAAGCTCAATAGACAAAGTAGTACGTGTTTCATAGTTGGCCTCGCTCACATCGAAGCGCGTCGTCAGCGGGGCCCATGCTCCGCGGCGGCATGTCCTGGCTGCGATCCGGTGCACCATCCCCGTTCTCGTCATATTGCGTCAGGACGAGCTTGCCGTTCCGAAACGAATCCCACTTTTCGACCCGCCCATCGTTGTCATCGTCGTACTGCGCCTCGGTGATCAAGCCCTGCACATACACTTCCCAAACGTCCACTTTGCCGTCACGCGCCCGGTCCCGCTCCGAGCGTACGACCCAGCCATTGCCGCACCACAACCACGTATCAATCGTGTTATCGAAGTTGGTATCGAGCTCCTTGCGGACGAGCTGACCGCCCTCATAGAAGGACAGCTGGTCGAGACGCCCATCGAAATCGAAGTCGTGCCGCTCCTGCGCGACGTGCTCCCCATGCCCTTCGTAAAAGCGTTCCAAATCCACCTTGCCGTCAAAGTTCATGTCCGCCCTCGTGCAGTACCGACGGCCGTTGCGTTGGACGTGTTCAATATCGACGCGTCCGTCTTCGTTGACGTCGGTCGCAATGACGTGGTTCCCTTTGCACTCGGCTGCCTCAGCCATCGAGCCTCGCGGCAACGTGCTGGAGGGACTCTGCGCGCAACCCAGCACCGGCGGGCACGCCAGGACGGCAAGCCCAACCACCGCATGCGCGAAATTGCTCATGTTTGCGGTCAATTTGAAGGTCCCCCTAGAACCGGATCCCCATAAATATAGAGGCTATGCACCATCCGGCGCAAGTCCGTGGCTGCTCAGATTGACAATATATATGGTGCCATGTAGTTTCATGCCACTTCTGGGGTCCGAATGGCGCGCAAAAAGATCTCCACGACGGTCTACATCACTCCCGAGCAGAACGAGCGACTCAAGCTCCTGCACGAGCGCACGAAAGTGCCGGTGGCGGTGTACATCCGCGAGGGCATCGATCTCGTTTTGGACCAGCATCAGGACGAGCTTCCGGGCCAGATGTCGTTGGACGCGACCCCCACGAAAAAGGGTTAACGACGGCGTGTTGCTGTGAGCCTGGTGCGAGGCTAGAGAGGTCGCACTTTGGCGCAAGATCTCCAGCACATCCGGAACTTCTGTATCATCGCGCACATCGATCACGGCAAGAGCACGCTTGCCGATCGGTTCCTCGAGGTGACGGGCGCGGTTTCGGCCCGCGAGCAAAAGGCGCAGCTGCTCGACCGGATGGACCTCGAACGGGAGCGCGGGATCACCATCAAGGCGCAGGGCGTTCGGCTTCCCTTTACGGCTGCCAATGGGGAGACGTATCAATTAAACCTCATCGACACCCCTGGACACGTGGACTTCAGCTACGAGGTCTCGCGGTCGCTCGCGGCCTGTGACGGCGCTCTCTTGGTGGTCGATGCGACGCAGGGCGTCGAGGCACAGACCCTGGCAAACGTGTACCTCGCCGTCGAGAACGACCTGGAGATCATCCCCGTGTTCAACAAGGTCGACCTGCCGAGCTCGGACGTCGAGCGGGTGCGCAAGGAGGTCGAGGATGTCATCGGGCTCGATTGCTCGCACTTGCTGGCGTGCAGCGCCAAGACGGGCGAAGGCGTGCCCGAGATCCTCGAAGCGGTCGTGCAAACCATCCCTCCGCCCGAGACCGCGGACAACGGCTTTGTGCGAGCCCTGATCTTCGACAGTTGGTACGACAGCTATCGTGGCGCGGTCTGCATGATCCGCATGAGGGACGGCACGCTTCGCAAGGGCGACAAGATCCGCCTCATGGCGACGGGAGCCGAATACGAAGTCACCGAGCTCGGGGTGTATACCCCGTTCCAACAGGAGCTCGACGAGCTGGGGGCTGGAGAAGTCGGCTACGTCGCCGCAAGCATCAAGTCGCTCCAGGACGCGAAAGTCGGCGACACGATCACCTTGGCGAAGCACCCGGCCGACGAACCTCTCGCCGGGTTCAAAGAGGTCAAGCCCATGGTGTTCTGCGGGATCTTCCCGACGGACAGCGACCAGTACACCGAGCTTCGCGACGCCCTCGAAAAGCTGAACTTGAACGACGCCGCGTTCATGTACGAACCGGAGACTTCGGATGCACTGGGATTCGGGTTTCGATGCGGGTTCCTCGGGCTCTTGCACATGGAGATCATCCAGGAACGGCTCGAGCGCGAGTACCACATCGGACTGATCACCACGGCGCCAAGCGTGGTGTATCGGGTGACGACTGAGGATGGAACGATCGACGTCGACAACCCGTCACAGGTTCCCGACGGGCGCATACGAGTCGAAGAGCCCTACTTCACGGTGTCGATCCACGTACCTGCGGAGTTCGTGGGTGCGGTGATCAAGCTCTGCCAGGACCGTCGCGGCGAACAACAAGGCATCCAGTATGCTTCGACCGAGCGCGTCATCGTGACCTATCTCATGCCACTCGCCGAAGTGCTGTTCGACTTCTTCGACAAGCTCAAGAGCGCCACGAAGGGCTACGCGTCGATGGACTACGAGTTGGCCGGCTATCGCGAAAACCCCCTCGTTCGCCTCGACATGCTGCTCAACAACAAGAAGGTTGATGCGCTCAGCGCGGTCGTCCACAAAGACAAGGCCTACTATCTCGGGCGCGCGCTCGCGGCGAAGCTGAAAAAGATCGTGCCGCGACAGCAATACGAGGTGATCATTCAGGCGGCGATCGGATCCAAGGTGATCGCCCGCGAAACCGTCCGAGCACTCCGCAAAGACGTCACTGCCAAATGCTATGGCGGCGATATTTCACGAAAGCGCAAGCTCCTCGAAAAACAAAAAGAGGGCAAGAAGCGCATGAAGGCGGTCGGCAACGTGGA